>CAVEDG010000020.1:0-12560 GCA_963614205.1 bacterium
CCCTCACGATGGAGGCGGGAAGCGCGCTCAAGATGAGCGTGGCCAAGGTCAATGGCGTGTACACGAGCGACTTCGTGCGCGTGACGGGCAACCTCGTGAAGCCCGCGACCGGCGCGATTCCCGTGCAGTTCGACGCATTCCCGATGGACGCACCGGCCGGAACGAAGGTGCCGCTCCTCTCGGCGGCGAATCTCGGTACGGACGTCACGGTGGCGGACTTCACGTTCACGCATGACGACGTGGTGACGGCCAGGCTTCTCGCGGGCACGTTCTCGATCGAGGACGTCGAGGGCGTTCCCACGCTGTTCTTCACGAAGACAAGCGGCGGTGCCGTGTATCTGACGGGCATGGACGGCTACGGCGACGGATCCAACAACTCCTGGGCGAAGGGCGTGAACTGGAGCGACGGGCTGGCGCCGAGCGCGGACAAGGACTATGTCATTCCGAACGGCACGCTGCTGCGGCGTTCGTACTGGCAGGATGCCAATGCCTTTGCGGGGCGTTCGCTCTCGATTGCCGCCGGCGGCGACTTCGCGATCAACGGCCTCACCGCGGTCGTCAACGATCTGCGTCTCTACGATGGCGGCACGCTCTCGACGCGCAGCAATGGTTCGAACAATCGTCTGCAGGGGACGG
Organism: bacterium; assembly: GCA_963614205.1. GTDB lineage: Bacteria > Verrucomicrobiota > Kiritimatiellia > RFP12 > UBA1067 > RUG572. The sequence goes on from CAVEDG010000020.1 coordinate 637, forward strand.
CCACCTGCTACGGCTCGCTCTACGGTTCGCCGTTCGATTTCAAGATCGAGGCACCCGAAACCAACACGACGCGCACGCTCAATCTGGAGGCGACGCTGCGGGGCACGGGCAGTCTGCGTTTCCGCTATTACGACCCGATCGTGAAAAACGCCGACGGCAGCAGCAAGTACGACGCCAACGGCAAAGTGGTCATTGACGAGGAGTTGTGGATCGCCAACCGCGGCACGCCATCGACCTTCTACCTCGTCACGGGCGACAACCGGGACTATACGGGGCGCATCACGATCACCCACAGTTCCGTGTGCGCCGACTTCAAGGACGAGAACGCGATGGGCGGCCCGGCGGCGGCGTTCATCCCGGATCGTCTGTACCTCGCGCGCGGCGCGACGCTGCGCGCGTCGAAGTCCTACGCGATCTGCGATCCCACGCGCGGCGTCTGCTTTGGCGGCGGACCTGTGAAGGACGACGGCGGCCGCATCGAGGTCGTGGCGGGCGCGACGCTCACGATTTCGAACCGCATCTCGGGCTCGACGACGCTGCGCAAGCGCGGCGCGGGCGCGCTTGCGCTCTGCTGCGACACGAACGTCTTCAGCGGCAGCGTGCGCGGTGAACAGGGCACGCTCGTAATCGGCGCGGCGGGCGCGGTGGCGCAGGCCACGAACCTCGTGTGCGAGGCGGGCGCGACGTGGCGCATCGACGCACCCGAGGGCATGACGGTGAAGAGCCTCGACGCGATCGGTACGAACGCGGAAGGCACACGCGCGCTCGTGGTCGTGCCGCGCGCGTTTGCGACGGCGACGGAGGGCAAGATCATGGCGAACCTCGTGCGCATTCGGGACACGGAGGCGACGGCGGAGAACGTCGCGACGGCGCTTTCCCGCGTCACGCTTGACGCCTCCGCGCTTGGCACGGGCTGGAAGACCCGAGTCGCGACCGAGACGGTTGCGGGCGACCTCCTGCTCACCGCCATCGCCACCCGCGACGGCTTCACCCTCTTCCTGCGCTAAGGGCGTGTCCGAGGCGGCGCATGCGGATCCTCACGTAACGCCCGGATCTGCTCGGTGGCGTCGCGCAGGGCGGCGTTGAGCGCCGCGGCCTGCGCCGAGATCATGTCCGCCGTCGAGATGTCGAGCCGGTTGACGGGCAGCGGACGCGTCGTGCGCGCAAGCGCGCCCTGGGGCGTGAAGCCGTAGAGGCAGTGCACGGCGATGGTGCCGTCGGGTCCGCGGCCCGTGCCGGTGCCGACGACGGCGTAGCCCGTCACGGCGCCGGCGGCGTCGCGGCCTTCGAAGATCGGGAAGCGCGGGCCCTTGGCGCGTTCGACCACGGTGGCGGTGGCGCGCGGCAGCACCTTTCGCGCGGTCTCGGGCTTGGCGGGGTCGAGGATGAGCGTGCCTTCGAGCACGGCGGGCGTCTTCGGCGCGGGCGCGGTGGCGCGGCCTTCGAGGCGGGCGACGCGCGCGGCGGCGTCGGCAAGGGCGGCGCACACGGCGCGCGAGGTGATCGTGGCGCCCGTGATGGCGTCCACGTCGCCACCGTCCTTTTTGACCTTGAGCGTGGCGGCGGGCCTGCCCGCGAACTGGGCGACGAAGGGGGCGTCGCCGAGCTTGGAGCCGAGGCCCGGCGTTTCGCTTGCGGCGAGCACGCGGTAGGTGACCACGGCGCCGGCGGCGTCGAGGCCGACCATGAGGCGGATGTCGCCACCATAGCCGTTGGGGGAGACGCCGGGCACGGCGTAGGCGACCGGCTTCGCGCGCGAGGCGTCCGCGTAGCCGACGACGATGGCGACGTTGGTGTCCGCCGGGTCGCAGCGGACGTCGAGGGCGGTGACGGTGGCGGGCATGACGGCGCGCGCGGCGGCGTTGGCGCGCAGGGTGGCGATGTCGGCGATCGGGCCGCGCGTGACGGCGTCGACGAGCGCGAGCAGCGCGGCGCAGACGGCCGCGATCACGGTCAGCGGCAGGATGAGCTTGAGCATCTGCTTCATTTCGCGGCGCCTCCGAAGGGTTTGGGCTGCGTGAAGCGGCTGATGAGGGGCGTGAAGGCGTTCATCACGAGAATCGCGAAGGAGGCGCCTTCGGGGAACGAGCCGTAGAGGCGAATGAGCATGGTGAGCACGCCGCAGCCACAGCCGAAGACGAGCTTGCCGAGCGGCGTGGCGGGCGAGGTGACGTAGTCGGTGGCCATGAAGCAGGCGCCGAGAATCGCGCCGCCGCAGAGCACGTGCACTTCGGCGAGCTTGAGGGCGTTGAGATCGAGTCCGTAGCGGATGAAGGCGAAGAGCGCCATGGCGCCGAGGAAGGCGACGGGAATGTGCCAGGTGATGACGCGGCGCACGAGGAGGTAGGCGGCGCCGAGCAGGAGGGCGGCGCTGCTCACTTCGCCGAGGCAGCCGTTGACGTTGCCGAGGAAGGCGGCGCGCATGAACGAAGCGTTCGTGAGGGCGTGGGCGTCGGCGAGCGTCTTGAGGGTGGCGAGCGGGGTGGCGGTGGTGGCGGCGTCCACGGTGGCGTGCCAGAGCGAGGGCGTCCAGGTGGTCATGGCGCCGGAGAAGGAGATGAGCAGGAAGGCGCGCGCGGCAAGGGCGGGGTTGAACGGATTGTAGCCGAGGCCGCCGAAGACCTGCTTGGCAATGCCGACCGCGAAGGCGCCGCCGAGCATCGCCATCCAGAGCGGCAGCGTGGGCGGCAGGTTGAGGGCGAGCAGCAGGCCCGTGACGACGGCGGAGAGGTCGCCGAGCGTGTTGCCGCGCTTCATGGCGAGGCGGCACAGGGCCTCGGTGACGAGGCACGAGGCGATGCACGTGGCGGTGAGCAGCAGCGCGCGCGGCCCGAAGAAGTACACGGCGCAGCCGAGCGCGGGCAGCAGGGCGATGAGCACGTCGAGCATGAGACCGCTCACGGAGACGCGGTCGTGCGCATGCGGGGAACTGGAGAGAATGAGGGTCATGGCGTTACTTCTTCTTCTGGGCCCGGAGGATGTTCTTGGCGCGGCGGCAGAGCGCGGTGAGCGGACGGTAGGCGGGGCAGCCATAGGCGCACGCGCCGCATTCGAGGCAGTTCATCACGCCGAGGCGCGCGGCCGCCTCGATGTCGTTCGCCTCGACGGCGCGCGAGATCGCGGCGGGTTCGAGCCGCATGGGGCATGCGCGCAGGCATCGGCCGCAGTTGATGCACGGCGCGGAGGCGTACCGGAACACGCGCTCGTCGGTGAGCAGGAGAATCCCGGAGGTCGTCTTGGTGGTGGCGACGTCGAGATGCGGCACGGCGAAGCCCATCATCGGACCGCCGCTGATGACCTTGCGCACGGAGGGCTTCGCGCCGCCGCAGAACGCGACGAGATCGGCGTAGGCCGTGCCGATGGGCGCGCGGACGTTGCGCGGCGTGACCACGCCGTCGCCCGTCACGGTCGTCACGCGCGACGTGAGCGGAATGCCGCGTTCGACGGCGTCGGCAAGCGCGGCGACGGTGGAGATGTTTTCGACCACGCAGCCCACGGAGATCGGCAGCGCGCCCGGCGGCACGCGCCGGCCCGTGACGGCGTAGATCTGGTGCTTCTCGGAGCCCTGCGGATAGAGGACGGGCAGCACGACGATCTGCACGTCGCCCTCGGCGTCCGCGAAGGCGGCTTCGAGCGCGGCGACGGCTTCGGGCTTGTTGGCCTCGACGGCGATGCGCACGGCGGGGCCGCCGAGAAGGCGGCGCATGATCTCTACGCCCGCGCGGATGCGCGCGGCCTCTTCGACCATCATGCGGAAGTCGGCGGTGAGGTAGGGTTCGCACTCGGCGCCGTTGAGGATGAGAACCTCGCAGCGCGCGCCCGGCGGCGGCGCGAGTTTGACGGCGGTGGGGAAGCCCGCGCCGCCCATGCCGCAGAGCCCCGCCTCGTTGATGCGCGCGAGCAGCGCGGCCGGCTCGGCCGTGCGGCCGTCAAGCGGCGGCAGACGCGCGGGCGGCGTGGCCGTCTGGTCGTCGTCCGTCTCGAGGATGACGGCGGGCTGCCAGGCGCCGGTGGGGCCGGGGCGCGGTTCGAGGGCGCGCACGACGCCGGCGGCGGGCGCGTGCACGGGCACGGAGATCACGCCGCTGCGCGCGCCGATCAGCTGGCCTTCGGCGACGTGTTCGCCCACCGTGACGCAGCACGTGGCGGGGGCGCCGAGGTGCTGGCCCATCGAGATCGCGAGACGCTTCGGCAGCGGCAGCGGCGTGATCGCCGCATCGTGCGCGAGCGCCTTGTTGTCTGGCGGATGCACGCCGCCCGTGAAGCGAAAGAACCGTTTGGTGATGTTCATGAGACCGTCTCCTCGTTTTCGCACACGTCCCAGTGACCCGTCTTGCGCGAGCCCACGCGGCGCACCTGGCCCGCTTCCCGCAGCGTCTTGAGATGCGTCATGACCGTGCGCGGCGTCACGCCCAGCAGCGCCGCCAGCTCGTCCTTTGTGATGAACGGATCGGCCTTCAGGTTCGCCTTGATCGCGTTGTCAAGTTCGCCCGGTGTCTTCCCCTCCACGTGCACCATATTTTGCGAGGTTTTGTTTTTTATAGTGCAGGCGCTGTTCGATAGTGTGCCAGATTGGCCACTACAACTTCCATAATCTGCGATTTCGGAGATGCGCTTCTGGAGAAAATCTTCGAGGATCCGCAACCGTTCAGTCGGGAGGTTGTAATGTGGATGACGGATGAAGCGGAAACCACGTAGACGTTCGACGCGCTTTTTCATCTCATCCGTGATGCCGCCCGGAATGTTGAGCCAAGGATGGTAGAGCGCAGGTGTTCGCGCTTCGGCGAATCCCGCGAGGTCGGCGAACTCGTCCTTATACTTGTTCTTGTAGAGCGCCAGCGAAAAGAGGCCGTAGCCGTTGTCGAAGATGGGCGCCGCGCCCGCAATCGTGTTCGTGTCGTTGTCGATGAGATAGCCGAAGTTACCAAGGTGGCGGTCGGGATTGCAGATGAGGGCGTCGAACAGGAAGACATTCGCAAAGCGCGGATCGGCAAGCGCCTCTTCACGCGATCCGAGACGCCCCGCCGAGAGATAACCGAACTTGTCGCTTGTGAATGCCGGACATGTCGAGCAGAGACGCCCCTTGAACTTTGCAAGACCGTAGGGGACATGGTCCAGGCCGAGCGCATCCGCAATCTGCGCGGCGTAGAATTCCGAGTAGGGTTCGAATCCGCAGTTGGCCGCACCTTCCGTACCGCCCTTGTAGAGGGTGGGCACGCCATTCACGCGATGCCAGCATTTTGCGAGCATGCCGTTTGTCGTCAGTTCCGGCGAGGTCGAACCCGGTACGATCTCGCCGTCTCCGCCCGTGAAGGCCATGTAGGCGAGCGTCTCCGAAAAGGCGTTCGCGTAGAGGTTGATGGCGGCCCACGCGGTGGCGTCGTCATCGACTGCGACCCAGTAGACGTCGTTCAGGGAAAGGCCGTGCGAGAAACTGATGATGGCACGCAGGTCGCCGTTGCGGATGCCCAGCGAGGCGAGGAACTGATCGATGTAGGCGCGCTGCTTCGGCACGGCGCGGTGGCGGATCCAGCGCCAGAGGCCGTCGTCCGTGGCGGCGCCGTGCATGTCGAGGGGCAGAAAGCGCAGGGCCGCCTCGTTCACCGAGCGGATGCGCACGCCTTCCGGTTCGAGCCAGTCGAACCGCAGGACTTCCGTATCGCGATGTCGCAGGATCATGGCGCGGTCTCCTTAGACGGCGTCGAAGACGAGGCACTTCGCCGGGCATTTCGCGGCGAGCGACGCCTCCGTCGGCGGGTTGGCGTAGTTGACCTGGGCGAGGGCGCCCGTGAAGGTGAAGTGTCCGGGGCCGGCGTTCTTGTCGCAGAGGTGGCAGCCGATGCAGCCCACGGCGCAGACCTTGCGCACGGTGGGGCCTTTGTCCGGGTTGGCGCAGAGCACGTGCAGGGGCGCGGTGGCGGGCACGAGCGCGATCAGGTGGCGCGGGCAGGCGGCCACGCACTTTCCGCAGCCGATGCAGAGACGCGCGTCCACGCGGGCGAGACCGTCGACGACGGCGATGGCGTTCCTGGGGCAGACATGGGCGCAGGAGCCGTAGCCGAGGCAGCCGTAGCGGCAGGCCTTGCCACCGCCTCCGGTGGCGGCGGCGGTGGCGCAGTCGCAGGGCCCGTTGTAGTCGGCGCTGCGCGCGGCGTGGGCGGTGCTGCCGCCGCAGTGCACGCGGGCGACGCGGCGCACGGCCGGGGCGGAGGCTTCCTGGCCGAGGATTTTGGCGAGGGTGGCAAGGGCGCCGGCGTCGGCGACGGTGCACGCGCCGAGGGGGGCGGTTCCGGCGACGAGGGCGCGCGCGTAGTCGCCGCAGCCCGCGAAGCCGCAGCCGCCGCAGTTGGCGCCCGGCAGCGCGGCGGTGGCGGCGCCGATGCGCGGATCCTCGTTCACGGCGAGGAAGCGCGCGGCCAGCGCCAGCGCCAGCGCCGAAACGGCGCCGAGGGCGGCAATCACAAGTGTGGCAGTGAGCATTCTGTCTCCGCGTTTCAGGTTCGAAAAGTTCGAATAGTATACCATATCCACAGAATCGGCGGAATGGGTTGGCAGGGGCTTGACACGGCGAGCGGAAATGGTATCATGCACCGTGTTGTTTCCACGAAGGAAGTTCGCTATGCAAAAAACAAAGACGCTCGTGTGGTTCCTGTCTCTCGCGCTGAGTTTGACCGGATTCGGGGCAGAATTCTATGTGAACAACGGAATGTCCGACTCCACCGGGCATGACGGATCACCCCCCGAGCTCGCGTTGAAGATTCTACAGGACGCAATCCGGAAGGCTGCGGACGGCGACACGATTTTCGTCGCGCCGGGCGTCTACGGCGACGACCAGGGCCTTGGCCGCACGGGCAGCGCAATCTCGCCGGCGGCGACGCTGCCGGGGCAGGGCGTGGAGCGCTTGACCGACGGGCAGATGAACCCCACGTGCGCGTGGGCGTGGAAGGGGAAGCCCATTGTGGTGGAGACGGCGTTTGGCGAAGAGCGCGTCGTCGCGGGCGCGCGTCTGCTCGCCGGGCGCAGCCGCGTCAACTGCGGCGTGAAGCGCGCGTCGTTCGAGACGCTCGACGGGCGGCCTCTTGCGCAGCACGTCGCGTTTCCGCAGGCGAACACGTACATGGAGGTCTTCGCCGAGTGGACGCCCGTCGCGTGCCGCGGCGTGCGCATGACGATCGAGGAAACATGGGACCGCCACGGCATCTACTACGCGGGCTTTGGCGACGCCGCCACGCCGAAGATGCCGGCAATGCTCGACGCGCCGCTCTACGACCAGGTGGGCGGCTCTGCGCCCACCGTGCAGATCGCCGAGCTCGCCTACTTCGGCACGCCCGCGCCCGCCGACCTGCCGCGCGCCAACACGCCGCACGAAGCCTACCCGCGCGCGCGGCTCGTCCGCGACTGGGCCTTTCAGGACTGCGCGCCGCGCGGCAACCCCACCGTCGTCGCCAACGCCACGGCGGATACGACGAAGCCCGACCGACTCGGTCGCGACGTCTCGCAGGTCACCATTGACGAAGGCGCGCACGAGAAGGCGCGGCGCGACTTCCTCGCGAAGATCCGCGCGCAGTTTACGCAGTTCGTCTACGTGAAGCACCTCATCCTCGGCAACTCGATTCTCTTCGCGACGGACGACCCGAGCGATCATCCGTTCGACGAGTACAAGACGATGCCCGACCACATGGGCGGCTCCGAGCTCTGCCTCGCGACGATCCTGCCCGACGGCACCGTGACGAACGAGGTGCTGCTCGCGCTGCCCGAGGGCGTCGTGCGCGATCCCGCCGTGTCGCCCGACGCGAAGCGTCTCGTCTTCGCGATGCGCCGCAGCTTCGGGCGCGACGACTACCACCTCTACGAGATGGACCTCGCCACGCGGAACGTCAAGCAGCTCACCTTCGACGGCGAGCACCAGGGACTCAAGCTGCCCGTGAGCGACATCGAGCCGTGCTTCCTGCCGGATGGCTCGCTCGTGTTCCAGTCCACGCGCTGCGCGGGCACGGTCGACTGCTGGCCGCTTGCCTCGTCCAACCTCTACCGCTGCGATGCGGACGGCGGGAACATCCGCCGCATCGGCTTCGACCAGGTGCCGACGATGTATCCGCAGCTGATGGCGGACGGGCGCGTGGTCTACGCGCGCTGGGAATACAACGACCGCAACGCGCAGAACGTGGTGCCGCTCCTGACGATGCGGCAGGACGGCACGAAGCAGACGGGCTATTTCGGCGGCATTTCGTCGTTCCCGACGGCGCTCGTGCAGGCGCGCGGCATCCCCGGCACGCCCGACGTGCTCGCCATCTCGGCGGGCCACCATCAGAGCCAGAAGGGCAAGCTCGTGCGCATCGACGCGAACGAGGCCGACGAGTTCGGCGCGTTCACGTTCAACGAGGCGAACGCGCTCTACAAACTTGAGCGCGGCACCGTCCATCTCGTGCAGCCCGAACTGGGACTCAAGATCGACATGCCGTGGGCGCCCTACGCGGGCGAGATCGCGGGGCCCGCGAAGAAGCACATGCCGGGAATGTTCTATGTGGGCGGTTCGTCGCTCGACCTTGCGCCCGGCAAGGCGCCCGCGCTGATTCCGCGTGGCTGGGCGTATGAGATCATGGACGGCGCGTCGCAGTTCGGCTCGCAGTGGCAGTATCCGTATCCGCTCGGCGACGGACTCTTCCTCGTCGGCCTCGTGCCGGAGGGGCAGCGTTCGTTCCACGGGCCGTATCCGGAGCGCTTCGGCATCTACGCGATGGACGAGTCGGGGCGGCGCGAGCTGCTGGCGTTCGACTGGGGCAACCACTGCGCGCAGCCTGTGCCGCTGAGGCCGTGGACGGCGCCGCGCGTGGGCGCGGAACGCGACGACCGCGAGGGCTTCGGCACGTACTACGTGCAGGACGTCTACGAGGGCGACCCCGTGAAGGGCCTGAAGCGCGGCTCGATCAAGAAGCTGCGCGTCGTCGGCCTCGAGTATCGCGCCGCGCACATCGGCTGGACGTGGCAGTACGGCCCGAGCGGCATGTACGGCAAGATCGGCACGCCCATCGCGATGGGCAACGGCGCCTACGACGTGAAGCACGTGCTTGGCGAGGTGGACGTGGAGGAGGACGGCAGCTGCAGCTTCCGCGCCCCCGCGCGCACGCCCGTCTACTTCCAGCTCGTGGACGCCGAGGGCTGCGTGGCGCAGACGATGCGCAGCTGGTCGACCCTGCAGCCCGGCGAGAAGAATTCGTGCATCGGCTGCCATGAGAACACGCGCCTCGCCGGTGCGCAGAAGGCCACGTCCCTTGCGCTGCGGAAGCCGCCGCAGACGCTGAAGCCCGCGCTGCCGGGGCTGGAGCATCCGCTTCTCGCCACGCTGGAGAAGGCGGGCCCGCTCGCCTCGCTTTCCGCCTACATGGGGCTGCAGGCCGCCGAGGCGCCGAGCACGAACTTCGTCAACGGCGGCTTCTCGTTCCGGAAGACGATCCAGCCCATTCTCGACCGTTCGTGCACGCGCTGCCATGACGGCCGCGCGGGGCGGCCCGACCTGCGCGACGTGCCGGCGCGGATGGCGAAGGGCGAGGACATGAGCGAGCGCGCCTACACGAAGGCCTACGTGGCGCTGGCGGATCGCGCCTCGTGCTCCGCGAAGGTCAACTTCTCGCACGGCCGCGCCGACGCCTACTTCCATCCGCCCTATACGTTCGGCGCAGCGACGAGCGCGTACTACCAGATGCTCGTGAAGGGGCATCACGGCGTGACGCTGGCGGACGCGGAGCGGCGCGCGCTTGCGCTGTGGATCGATCTCTGCGTGCCGTTCGCCGGCAGCTACTTCGAGGCCAACACGTGGGACGCCAACCACTTCAACCGCTACGCCTACTTCCAGAACAAGCGCGTCTACTATGCCTGGAAGGAATTGAACGAAGTCCGCGCGAAGTACGGCCTGCCGCCGCTCGCGCAGCCCGACGGCTGGATCGACGGCACGACCACCCCGAAGAAGCAGGGCCACTGGGCCGAGTAGGTGACACGAAGAAAGGTAGGATGACGACATGACGACGATTTGTTTTCTTGCAGCCTGGCTGACGGCCGGGAACATGATTGTCTGCGACGACGCGGCGAAGCGCGTCTACGAGGCCGACCGCCGGGCGGATGAGGCCTGGCTCGCCTGCACGACGCCCGAGGCCGTTCGCGCGCACCAGCGCGACGTCCGCAAGGCTCTCGTTACGTCGCTCGGCGGCTTCCCCGAGAAGACGCCGCTGAACGCGAAGACGACGGGGCGCATCGAGCGCGCCGGCTACGCGATCGAGAAGGTCGTGTTCGAGAGCCGCCCGAACTTCCACGTCACGGCCAACCTCTTTCTTCCGGATCCGCAGAAGTTCCCGGGGCGGCGGCCTGGCATCCTCGTGCCGTGCGGCCACTCCACGAACGGCAAGGCGGCGGACAACTACCAGCGCGGCTGCGTGAAGGCGGCGCTGAAGGGAATGGTCGCAATGGTCTACGACCCGATCGACCAGGGCGAGCGCCGGCAAAGCCGCAACAGCGAGACGCTCTGGAGCTGCGCCGCGCACAACAACGTCGGCGTCCGCGCGGAGCTCCTCGGCGGCAGCGTGGCGACGTTCCGCATCTGGGACGGCATTCGGGCGCTCGACTACCTGGAGACGCGGCCGGAGGTCGATGCGGCGCGCCTCGGCGTGATGGGCCATTCCGGCGGCGGCACGATGACGGCGTGGCTCATGTGTCTGGAGAACCGCGTCCGCTGCGCGGCGCCGAGCGGCTATCTCTCGACACAGCGCGCCGTCTGCCGCGAGTGCGGCCCGCAGGATGCCGAGCAGTTCCCGTTCGGCTCGCTCGCGTTCGGCTTCAACCACCTCGGGCACGTCGCCCTGCGCGCGCCGTCGCCCGTCCTGCACTGCGCTTCGCACGGCGACTTCTTCCCGTTCACGGGCGTGCTCGACACGGCGGCCGCGGCGCGGCGGATCTACGCGACGCTCGGCGCCGGCGACGCCTACGCGCTTTCGGACGTGACGGGACCGCATGCCTGGCACGAGTCGACAAGCACCTACGCCGTCGACTGGATGGATCATTGGCTGCAGGGCGCGCCGCTCATGCGCACGATGGCGGACTACCGCGCGCTCGACTACGGGCTCGACTGGTCGCGCCTCGACGTCGGGATCGCCTACGAGGCGAAGAACCTGAAGGACATGCGCACGAACCGCTGGGAGGCGAGCGCGACGCCGACCGGCTCGACGCTCGACCTGCCGGGCGAGCGGACGGCCTACGACATGATGGCGGAGACGGCGGCGAAGCAGAAGGCGGCGCGTCCGCCGCTCACGCCGGAGCGCGTCCGTGCGCGGGCGGGAATCCGCCGTGCGTCGGAGATCGCCTGGACGCGGTTCGACGGCGGGATCGTGATGGACGACGGAACGCCGATTCCGCTGACGACGACGGGGGCGGGCGAGAAGATCCTCTTCGTCTCGGACCGCGCGTCGGGCGCGTCCGTGCCGAAGGCCGGGGCCGTGACGGTCGCGGGGCTGCGCGGCTACGGCGCGACGGCGAAGGGACGGCACAGGTTCTACGGATGCCCGGACGGCGACGAGGAGATCGCGCGGCTCTACGCGCTCGTGGGCGTCAACCTCGTCGCGAAGCGCGCGGAAGACGTGATCGCGGCGGCGCAGGCGCTTGGCGGCGGCGTGAAGGTCGTCGCGGAGGGCTTTGCCGCGATCCCGGCGGCGCACGCCTTCTACACGGCGCGCGAGCTCTTCGCGGGCATCGAGTTCATCGATCCGCCGGCGGGCTGGGCGGCGCTCTTCGCGGACGACGCGAAGCGCTGGAAATTTGCCGACATCGTCTACGGCGCCTGGTCGCTCTACGACTGGCCCGACCTCGTGGCGCCCGCGTTCGCGCATTGACGCGGCGATTGGGAGTGTGGTAAACTGTTGCCGTGAAACTTCTTCATA
>CAVEDG010000021.1:0-12488 GCA_963614205.1 bacterium
TCTTGTCGTTCATCGCGTCGAAGATCTTCTCGAACCGCTCTTCGTTGCGGGCTTGATCGACGAGTTGCCGCCGTTCGTTGACTTCGATGCGATTCAGCAGCGAGCCAACAGACGCCAAGGTGCGGCGCATGGCCACGAAGGTCTGCATGATCTGTACGCTCATGCGAATCGCCACTTCCGACTTGAGAACGGCGGACAACATGGCAACGCCTTGCTCGGTAAAGGCATGAGTCGCAGATGCGGAATGCTTGAGGGTTCTGAACCGGTCACAATTTGTGACCAGTTCCACCTTCTCGTTCTGCGTCAAGGCAAACGAAAAGCCATCCGGGAATCTCTCTCGCTCCGGTTCGGGATCGAGGTCGGCTTCGACGTCGCCAAGCACGTCACGGGCAGCGTCCTCCACCACTTCTGGATGCAGGCCATGGACAGGCTCGGACGCAGCCCGAAGACGCAGAACCTCCACCTCAAGGGCGAGCGATACCGCGCCAGCGTCATGCGGAAGCGCCACGCCTATACAGAAATTGGCATTTCGCGCTCGCGAGGACGACGGTGCGCGACCATTTGTGGTATACTTTCCGTGTCGTTCGTCGTTGGGGGACTCGTGGTCTTCTGCGGCGAAGTTCAACATACGAACGTAGAGTGCGAAAATGAACAGGACAAAGAGCAGCAGGATGCGCGTGGCGGCGAGCGCGATGGCCGTCGGCCTCGCGGCGTGCGTGGCGCAGGGCGCGACGATCGGCGACGAGGAGATCACCTCGTCGACGACCTATTCGGAGAACGTGACGGTCAACGGCACACTGACCGTGCGCGGTTCCGGCACGGAACTGTCCCTCGCGTCCGGAGTCGCGGTGACGGTGACGCCCGGCGCAGGCAAGGTCGTCGTGCGCGACGGCGCCAAGGTGCAGGCGCCCAATCAGAAATCCGACAACTCCTTCGTCGTCGCGAAGGAGGCCGAGGGCGCGGCGATCGAATCGGGAACCGTCGACGTGCTCGAACTGGACGACGGTTCGGTCAACCTCGACTTCCTGAACAACGCGACGGCGACGGGGCGCATCTCGGTCGTGAGCGGCAGCGCCGAGTTCGACCGCTACAACGGCTGGAAGTCTTCGAACGGGACCTTCGCCGGAAATCCCTGGCGCGTCGACGTCGCCGACGGCACGACGGCGTTCTTCTGGCACGGCAACCAGGGCGGGCACTTCAACGAGTCCGGCGTGTCCGTCTCCGTGACGGGCGCGGGCACGGCGCGGCTGGGGCAGGTCTATCGGCTGCTCGCGGGCGGCGCGTTCGCCGTCAACGCGGGGGCGCGCTTCCTGAACACGGGGCGGCTCGAGCTCTACGGGCGCAATCTGCAGAGCGGAGAGCCGGTCGGCGGCGCGTTCGTCTTCAACAGCGGCTCCGTCGTCGACGGACCGGAGAGGGTTTCCATTGCCGCGGACAGCGGCGCCGTCCCGCTCGTCCTGCAGGTGAACGCGGGCGCGGACTTCACGGTGCGCGGACTCGATCTTGTGCGCGCGGGCGTCGATGACGCGCTCTGCGGCGACGGCGTGATCACGCTCGACGCGCGCGCGGCGGACGTCTCGGTCGCGGCGAACGTCCCGGCGGCGCTCTGGGACGATGCGAAGAAGGCCAACGCGCTCGCGTTCGAGAAGGTCGGCGCGAACAACGCGACGCTCGCCGTCACGAACATCCCGCGGCTCGTCGTCTCCGAAGGCACGGCGACGCTGACGCGGGACTGCGCAATCGGAACGCTTGAGATTGCCGACGGGGCGGCGCTCGTCGTCGATGGCGCGACGCTGACGTATTGTGGCGGAGAGATCGTCGGCGCGATCACGCTTGTGAACGGCGCGCAGGCGATCCGCGTCGTCACCGGCGCGGAAGGCGAGGAGCGCGGCATGGATCGTTCGGGCCTGAGGTCCGACGACGTGCTGCTGAAGACGGGCGACGCGGATCTCATCGTCTACGATCCTGCGTCCGTCGCGGGCTTCGTCCACGTCGCGGGCGGCGCGCTGCGCTTCTCGAAGCGCGGCGTGAGCGACAAGTATCTGCGCCTGACGGTGAAGGAGTGCTTTCCGTATGGGGGCGACGCGACGAGCGCCGCCGCCTATCCGGGCCTCTACCTCAAGGTCGGCCTGTTCGACACGGCGGACGCGGTGGTCAACCTCGGCTATGGCTCGGACGCGGCGCCCGGAACGCCGGCCTCGGAACTGGCGAAGGGAAACCAGTGGGCCGTGCCGGTCGGAACGCTGTACACGACGGATCGCGGCGGCTGCCTCTCCGGCGCGTTCGGAGGAAGCAAGGTGTTCCCGGACAACGGATGGGGCGAGCCGGCCTTCACGAACGCGACGCGGACGCTCTGCAGGGACGCGTCGGACGCGAGCGGCTGGCTGTCGATCTGGGGACGGCTCCCCGACGGCGCGGCGGCGCTTGACGGGATCAACTTCCTCACGCGTCCGAACAACGGCTGGCCGGCGCCGAAGGTCTGGACGGTCGAGACGAGCGCGACGGGCGAGGACGGCACGTGGCGCGTCGTGCAGGACATGACGGAGCCGCGCAGCGCGCTCAACGCGAACAACAGCGGCATTCTCTACGGCGACGGCAGCAGCCCGGCCGCGCATTTCCGCTACATGGAGCCGGGCGTGACGGGGCTCGCGGACGTCCTGCAGATTCGCGTCGAGGCGGGCGCGACGCTGGACTTCGGCGCGAAGGAGGGCGGACAGGTCGTGGATCGCATTGTCGTCGATGCGACGGCGGGCACGGTCAGGAACGCCGTCTTCGCCGAGACGGGCACGATCGAGCTTGTCGGCGCGAACGACCGCCGTTTCGCGGGGCTTCTGCCGCTCGTCTTCGAAAACGCCGGCGGCACGGCGAATCTCGCGAAGTGGCAAGTCGTGTGCGGAGGGAAGCCCTGCAATCGCCACGTGTCGTTCTCGGCGGCCGAGGGCAAGGTCAACCTGTCCGCGCCGGGCTGCGTCTTCATTCTGCGGTAGGGGCGCGCATTCCGTGCGACTGCCGCTTCACACAACCACTTGCTGACAACGGAAACACAACCTTCATGAAAACACCCCTGATTGCCATCGCCATTCTCGCGTCTGCCGTCTGCGGCGCATCCGACTATCCGTATCGCGCGGCCGACATCACGAACGTCGTCGTGACGGGCGGCTTCTGGCTTCCGCGCATCGAGACGAATCGCGTCGTCACGCTTCCCGTCGACTTCCGAAAGTGCACGGAACGCGGCTTCATCGCGAACTTCGAGAACGCCGGCGCACGGAAGTGGGACTGCTTCCGCGGCATTCGCTTCTACGACGCCGACGTCTTCAAGCTCATCGAAGGCGCCTCCTACACGCTGCGCACGCATCCCGATCCGAAGCTCGCCGGCTATCTCGACGAGCTCATCAAGAAGATCGCGCGCGCCCAGGAGCCGGACGGCTACCTCTACACGGCGCGGACGCTGGGCGTCTACAAGCCGTGGTCGATCGGGGCGACGCGCTGGAGCGCGCTCTACACGAGCCACGAGCTCTTCAACATGGGCGAATTGCTCGAGGCCGCCGTCGCGCACCACGAGGCCACGGGGAAGACGAACCTGCTCGAGGTCGCGCGGCGCGCCGCCGACCTGATCGTGCGCACCTTCGGCCCCGAGCCGACGCAGCTCAAGGACGTGCCCGGACACGAGGGCCCCGAGATCGCGTTCTGCCGCTTCTACCGCCTGACGGGCGACGAGCGCTATCTCAAGATGGCGAAGTTCTTCGTCGATCAGCGCGGCGCGGAAGGCTGCAGCAAGAAGAACTGCGTCGAGTTCGTCGAGCCGCAGGATCGCGCGGCGAAGAGCGACGCGACGCTGCCAGGAGCCTACGGACAGTGTCATCGCCTCGTCGTCGACCAGAAGGAAGCCGTCGGGCACGCCGTCCGCGCCGCCTATCTCTACTGCGGCATGATGGACGTCGCGGCGCTGACGGGCGATCCTCGCTACGCGGCGGCGTGCGACGCACTGTGGCAGAACGTCGTCGGGCGCAAGATGCACGTCACGGGCGGCATCGGCGCGCGGCACAACGGCGAGGCGTTCGGCGTCGACTACGAGCTGCCGAACGAGACGGCGTATCTGGAGACGTGCGCGGCGCTCGCGAACGCGCTCTGGAGCCAGCGCATGTTCCTCTGGCATGGAGACGCGAAATACGTCGACGTGCTCGAGCGCGTCCTCTACAACGGCTTCCTGAGCGGCATTTCGTTCGGCGGCGACGAGTTCTTCTACGAGAACCCGCTCGCGTCGAAGGGCGGCTACGGACGCAAGACGTGGTTCAGCTGTCCGTGCTGTCCGTCCAACGTGGTGCGTCTCTTTCCGCAGATCGGGACGTTCGCCTACGCGACGCGCGGCGACGCGGCCTACGTCAACCTCTTCATCGACAGCACGGCGCGTCTCGCCCTGGCGGGCGGCGCGGTCTCGCTGAAGCAGACGACGGACTATCCGTGGCAGGGCGCGAGCCGCGTCGTGGTCACGCCGGCGAAGGCGGGGCAGCGCTTCGCGCTCAACGTGCGCATTCCCGGCTGGTGCGTGGGGCGGCCCTTGCCGAGCGACCTCTACGTGCAGGTCGCGCCCGGCGCGGCGACGGACTTCGCGGTCAAGGTCAACGGCACGGCCGTCGCGACGGACGCGCCGCAGAAGGGCTACTGCGTGATCGACCGCGCGTGGCAGGCGGGCGACGTCGTCGAGATCGCGATGGCGATGCCCGCGCGGCGCATCCGCGCGCACGAGAAGGTCGAGGCCGACCGCGGACGCGTCGCGGTCGAGCGCGGTCCGGTCGTCTACTGCGCCGAGGGCGCGGACAACGGCGGCAAGGCGTTCGACGCGACGCTCCCGGCGGACGCGGCGTTCGCGGAGGCCACGGTGTCCATCCGCGGCGTGACGCTTCCGTCCCTGCGCGCCGGCGCGCTCACGCTCATCCCCTACTTCGCCTGGTGCCATCGCGGCGCCGGCGAGATGCAGACCTGGCTCAAGGAATAACAGAGAACAAGGAACAGGGAACAAGTTTGGAGGAAGAGCCAGTTTCATGACGACGAAAATGATGAAGCTGATGGCGGGCGCGGCGGTTGTCGCGGCCGTGGCGAATGTGGAAGCGGAGTCTCTCCGCTTCGAACAGAATGGCGATCTCCATTGCGTGGCGCCGGAGATGTCCGTGGCGCTCCGCATCTCCGCGTTCGCGGCCGGAAAGTAGAACTGTTTCTAAATGTGGTTCGAATTTGCGGCGGGCGAAGCGTGCCTCAGCGTCTCGGCCTCGCCTCGTGCGCCAGAAGCGCAGACTTGTTCGAAAGCCCGCCGCCATAGCCGACGAGCGAGCCATCGCTTCCGACGACGCGGTGACACGGAATCAGGACGCACAGAGGATTCCAGCCAACCGCGCCGCCAACCGCCTGCGCGGACATCTTCGCGCGGCCGCATCGCCTCGCGATTCGCGCGGCGATGTCGCCATACGAGACCGTTTCCCCAAACGGGATCTTCATCATCTCCTCGATGACCATCTTGCGAAACGGCGTCAGATCGGCGATGCGGGAACGCGGCAGCTTCGCCGGCGGACGCCCCGCGAAATAGGCATCGAGCCAAGCCGACGTCTCGCGGAAGACCGGCACATCGCGCTCAGTGAAATCACCGAGATGCTTCGCCTTGTCCGCCGAGCCTTCAAACCAAAGCCCCGTCAGAACTTCGCCGTCGCTGCTCATCAGCAAGTCGGCAAGCCCCTTCGGCGTCCGATAACGCGCGACGAAACGGCGACGTTCGTCCGAGAGCGGTGGCGCTACATGCCGCAGACCCATGCGAACAAATCACGTTCGAGCGTGGAATCGGTCTTGTGCGTCATGCCGGGCACGGTCGTCATCCGCTTGTCCGGCGACGCCAGCGCGTTGAACGCGCACCAGCCCCCGGCGGGCGGGCACGTCGTGTCGCTCAGGCCGACGGCCGTGCGCACGGGCACGCGGATGCGCGGCGCGAAGTGCACGATGTCGAAATAGGGTGCGTTCTTCTCCGCCTCCGCGCGGCCCTCGGCCGGCTGCGCCGAAAGGAGCGCCGGCCACGTCGGCTGCCGCTTCTGCCGCCACGCGAGATGCTCGGCCATCGCCGGCACGTACATCGCGCCGCGCGCGAAGTTCCTGTTCAGCCCCAGCAGAAAATAGCCAAACGCGCCGCCCTGGCTGCCGCCGTAGTAGCCGATGCGCGTCCGATCCACTTCCGGACGCTCCGCGAGCCAGTTCACCGCCCGGTTGATGCCAAGCAGAATCGAATAGTAGACGTAGGCCTCGCGCGACACGGCGATGCCCGCCGTGCCATAGCACCCATGCACGCCGAACTTCGCCGTCACGGCCTTCTCCCACACCTCGTAGTCCGCCGTGAACGTCTTGTTGTCGCGATTCGGCTTGAACGGCAGCACGTTGACCATCAGCGACACGCGCTTGTCCGAACCGTACCAGGAGCCGTTGTGATACGGGCCCGCGCCCGGAACCGTCATCAGCGCCGGATATTTCTTCGAGCGATCCTTCGGAGCCGTGAAGAAGCCGTAGACGCGGCCGCCGAACGTCGCGAAGCTGACGTTGTAGTAGTCGAACGCGCCCTGGCTCTTCTCCTCGACGCGTTCGAGCTGCGGATCAAGCGGCACCTCGCGCTCGAGCTTTGCCATCGCGTCGTCCCAGAACGTGTCAAAGTCGGCGGGGCGCGGCGAGGACGCCTTCACGCGCTCCGGCGCGACGGCAACGCTCCAGACGCGCGACGAGCCGTTCGCCGCCTTCAGGTTGAGCCGCAGAAAGCCGGGATACGGCAGACTCCCCTCGACGCGGAACGGATTGCCCGCCGCGAGATCGACTTCCGTGCGCGGCGCAATGACGTCCGAGCCGAAGTTGTCGAGCGACCAGGTCACCTTGCCGGCCTTCAGCGGCGCACCCTTCTCGTCCGTCGCCGTCACGGTGTAGACGACCTTCGCGCCGACGTCATAGCGGCAGTCGGGGCGATCCGCCGCGACGGTGAAGACGGTCTTCGCATCCGTCGCCCTGGGCGAAAGCCCCGCGCTGCCTGCGCCAGACACAGTTGACGGCGCGCGCTCCGTCATCTCGAAGACGAGCGAGCCGCCCTTCACGATGTCGGCGTGGCGGATCTTCCAGTCGGAGACGGGGCGGCCGTTGAGCGTGACGGACTTCACGTACTTGTTCGCCTTCGAGAGGTTCTTCGCGGTCATCATGAAGGTCTTGCCGTTCGCGAAGCGCAGCGTCGCCGCGGGGATCTGCGGCGCGCCGATCACGTACTCGCCGCCGCACGGATTGAACGGATAGAAGCCCAGCGCGGAGAAGACGTACCACGCGCTCATCTGGCCGCAGTCGTCGTTGCCGCAGAGACCTTCCGGGCCAATGTGGTACTGCGCGTCGATCACCTCGCGAATGCGTTCGGCCGCCTTCGCGGGCTCGCCCACCTGCGGATAGAAGTAGATCACGTGGTGGCTCGGCTCATTTCCGTGCACATACTGGCCGATCATTCCCGTGATGTCGCCCGACGCCCCCGCCGTCTGCATCGGCGCCTGGAACAGCCTGTCGAGCGTGGCGACGAAGGCGTCGCGCCCGCCCATTGCCGCCACGAGGCCGGGAACGTCCTGCAGCACATGCCACGTGTACTGGAAGGCGTTGCCCTCGGTGAAGTCGTTGGCGCGATTGGGACCGTGGCCGAAGGCGTAGGGGTCGAACGGCGTGCGCCACGCGCCCGTCGTGTCGCGCCCGCGCGCGAACTTGACGGACGGATCGAACACGTTCTTCCAGAAGCCCGCGCGCCTGTCGAAGAACGCCGCCGCCGCGTCCTGCCCCAGCGCCCGCGCGAAGACGGCCGCGCACCAGTCGTCGTAGGAGCACTCGAGCGTGCGCGACACGGATTCGCCCTTGATCCTGTCGAACGGATAGTAGCCATGGCGATCGTAGAGATCCCAGTTCTCCTTCGGGTTGTCGGCGTGCGCCACGGTGAGCGTGTTCGTAATCGCCTCGAAGGCGAGCGCCGCGTCGAAGCCGCGCAGCCCCTTGAGGTAGGCGTCCACGATCACGGGCACGGCGTGGTTGCCGATCATGCAGTCGATGACCTTGCCGCCATAGCTCAGCACGGGCAGGCGCCCCTTCTCCCGATAGTGCGCGAGGCACGAGTTGACCACGGGCGCAACGATCTCGGGCGTCGCGATCGTGTACCACGGATGCGCGGCGCGGAACGTGTCCCACAGCGAAAGCGTGGTGTAGGACGTGCCGTCGACCGACTGCGCAAGCCGGCCGTTCGCGGCGCGGTAGCGCCCATCGACGTCGGCGAAGTCGTTGGGCTGCACGTAGAGGTGGTAGAGCGCCGTGTACCACAGGCGTTTCTGCTCCACGCTGCCGTCGCACGTGGTGCGCGCGAGGAGCGCGTTCCACCGCGCCCGCGCCGCGGCGCGCACGCGGGCCACATCCCAGTCGGGGAGATCCGCCGCAAGGTTCGCGCGCGCGCCCGCCTCGTCCGTCAGCGCAAGACCCGCCTTGAGCAGCAGTTGCTCGCCCGCCGTCACCGCGAACGAGACGAGGTAGCGCGGCGCGTCCGTCGGCTTTTCCCTCGGCAGCTCGCGCCACGCCGTCCACGGCTTGCTGAACGTGAAGGCGAACGCCACGCGCGGGGCGCCGAGCCACACGCGCGACACGTAGCGCCCCGTGAGCGTGGTCGCGCCCTCGGCCGTGACCGCGACGTCGGAGAGGGCACGGCGCATCGCCGGCGGACGAAAGTTGACGAGGATGTTCGCCGTGCCGGCCTTCGCCCACGTGAAGCGGTAGAGCGCCGCGCGCTTCGCGGCCGCGATCTCCGTCTCCACGCCGTCCGCCGGCTGCGCCACACGGTAGAATCCGGGCTCGGCCTTCTCGGTGGCCTTGTCGATCGCGCTGCGCATGGGCATCGCGCGCGGCTCGCCCATGAACGGCAGGATTTCCACGTCGTTGTAGCCGACGCAGCCCGTGCCGGAGAGGTGCGTGAGCGAGTAGCCCAGAATCGACGCGTCGCCGAACTGATAGCCCGAGCAGTAGACCCAGTCGCCATCGCCCGTCTCGGGCCCCGTGTCCGGCCCCGCCTGCACCATGCCGAACGGCACGCACGCCGCCGGATGCGTGTGCCCCGTTCCCGCCGTGCCCGTGAAGGGATCGACGAACGCAACCGGATTATCCGCCGCCTCGGAAGGGAGCGTGTCACCACGCGCCGCAAGGGACGAAAACGACATGAGGGACGCAAGGGACAGCACCCCCGCGACAAGAACTGTATCACACATACGCATAGGCGAACAGTATACCATAAGATCGTCCGCTTGCGGTGACAGCGACCCCGCGAATTATCATTTTAGGTCTCACCTCATTTGATAATTCGCACAACCGCATCACCGCGCGCTTTTCGCCTTCAGGTAGGCAGCGAGGCCGCCCGCCGCGATGAGCTCCTGCATGAACGGCGGGAACGGCTCGGCGTGGAACTCCTGCCCCGTCGTCTCGTTGCGCACGAGCCCGGCGCCGAAGTCGACCGACACGACGTCGCCGCTGTGGATCGCCGCCACGGCCGCCGGACATTCCAGGATCGGCAGGCCGATGTTGAGGGCGTTGCGGTAGAAGATGCGTGCGAACGTGGCGGCGATCACGCAGCCCACGCCGCACGCCTTGATCGCGAGCGGCGCGTGTTCGCGCGAGCTGCCGCAGCCGAAGTTGCGCCCCGCCACGAGGATCTCTCCGGGCTTCACCGTGGAGGCGAAAGCGGCGTCGAGGTCTTCGAGGCAGTGCGCCGCGAGCTCCTTCGCGTCAGAGGTGTTGAGGTAGCGCGCGGGGATGATCACGTCGGTGTCGACGTTGTCGCCATAGCAGTGGACCTTAGCTGACAATTTCATGACTTCATTCTTTCTCAAGTTAGTGCTGAGTGCCTAGTGCTGAGTGCCTAGTGCCTAGTGCTGAGTGCTTAGTGCTGAGTGCGTGGTACGTAGTGCGTGATGCCTAAGTGCGTCGTGCTGAGTGTGGTGCAGGGATGAAAAGTGCGAGGATCATCGCACTCGGCACTCAAAACTGTCCTTTACTGTGGGGAAGAAAGACAACCTGTGACGGCGGAGGCGCCGGCGACGGCGGGCGAGGCGAGGTAGATCTCGCTTTCCACGTGGCCCATGCGGCCGACGAAGTTGCGGTTCGTGGTGGCCACGCAGCGCTCGCCCTTCGCGAGAATGCCCATGTAGCCGCCGAGGCACGGACCGCACGTGGGCGTGGAGACCACGCAGCCCGCCTCCGCGAAGCGCGCGAGCAGCCCTTCCCGCGCGGCCTCGATCCAGATGCGCTGCGTGGCGGGAATCACGATGCAGCGCACGCCCGGCGCCACGGGCCGCCCCTGCATGGCCTCGGCCGCGAGACGCAGGTCGCTCAGGCGGCCGTTCGTGCACGAGCCGATCACCACCTGGTCGATCTTGATCTCGCCCACGTCGTCGATCGCGTGCGTGTTCTCCGGCAGATGCGGGAACGCGACCGTGGGCTTGAGCGCGCCGAGGTCGATGTCGATCGTGCGCGCGTAGACGGCGTCGGGGTCGGCGGCGTAGATGCGCGGCTCCTTCGCGCCGTGCGCGCGCAGGTAGTCGAGGCATGCCGCGTCCACGGGAAAAATGCCGTTCTTCGCGCCCGCCTCGATCGCCATGTTCGCGATCGTGAAGCGGTCGTCCATCGTGAGGTGCGCCAGGCCCTCGCCCGTGAACTCGAGCGACTGGTAGCGCGCGCCGTCCACGCCGATGAGACCGATCAGGTGCAGGATGAGATCCTTTCCCGTGACCCACTTGCGCGGTGCGCCCGTGACGTTCACGCGGATGGCCTCCGGCACCTTGAACCAGGCCTCGCCCGCGCTCATGCCCGCCGCCATGTCCGTGGAGCCCACGCCCGTGGAGAACGCGCCAAGTGCGCCGTACGTGCACGTGTGGGAGTCCGCGCCGATCACGCAGTCGCCGGCGGTGACAAGCCCCTTCTCGGGCAGCAGCGCGTGCTCCACGCCGCAGTCGTGGCCGACCTCGAAGTAGTTCACGATGCCCTGCTTTCGGGCGAACGCGCGCATGCACGCGCACTGCGTCGCCGCCTTGATGTCCTTGTTCGGCGCGAAATGGTCCGGCACGAGCGCGATCTTCGCGCGGTCGAACACCATCTCGCGCCCGAACGCCGGGAACGCGCCGATCGCGACCGGCGCGGTGATGTCGTTGCCGAGCACGAGGTCGAGCTTCGCCACGATGAGTTCGCCCGCGTGGACTTCGGGCTTCCCGGCGTGCGCCGCCAGGATCTTCTGGGTCATGGTCATATGAGTCCTCTTGTTGACTGCTGAATGCCGAGTGCTTGGTGCTGAGTGCTTGGTGCTGAGTGCTTGGTGCTTAGTGCTTGGTGCTTAGTGCTTGGTGCTTGGTGCTTAGTGCGGAGAAAGAAGAGGCCGTTGTTTCTTTTTTCACCCATCGCACTAGGCACTAAGCACCAAGCACCAAGCACTAAGCACTGGGCACCAAGCACCAAGCACCAAGCACTGGGCACCAAGCACTAAAACGCTATTGGCACGGGAATTGCTACTTGACTGGCGTAGGCGACCGGCGTGGTGCCGATTGCGATTTGAAAGAAAGAGAGTCAAGAACATGAAGAAACGTAATCAAGGCTTCACGCTCGTAGAAATCATGATCGTGGTCGCCATCATCGCCATTCTGGCGGCGGTCGCGATTCCGAACTTCGTGAAGTATCGTCGCAACTCGCAGGCGGCCGCCTGCGTCAGCAACCTCAAGCAGATCGAGGCCGCCGTCGAGCAGGCCAAGATGGCGGGCGTGACGACGCCGGGCGCCTCCGACCTCTGGGGAACGGGCAAGTACATCAAGAGCGAGCCGAAGTGTCCGGCGGGTGGCACGTATACGCTGCCGACGGGTGACGAGGATTCGCCGGTGTGCTCGCTGGGCAAGGTGGATGCTGACGATCAGTCCTCCTGGCATGTGCTTGACAAGACGAAATAAGCGAATCTGAAGGATGCGCGGGCGCATTTGGCGCGGCGCGAAAGAGCGGGCGATCGGTTGGTCGCCCGCTTTTTTGTTTTAGTTGGTAGTTGATAGTTGATAGTTGGTAGTTGGTAGTTGGTAGTAGTTGGTAGTGGGTAGTTGGTTGTTGGTAGTTGGTGGTTGTGGCAATTTTAAAACCCAGCCGCGGTCGGCGGTGGAACGCCGACCCTACCAATGTCGGTAGGGCGGGAAATGCGCCGCAGAAAGCGAAGCTTTCGGAGGGAAGGTTGCGAAGCAACGCCGAAGGCGCGCGCAAGCGCCCGCTTCCACCGCCGACCGCGGCTGGTTTTGAAATTGCCACAGTTGTTTCCCGGCCTTCGGCGCTGAGGCATTCTTGCTCTGCATCGCTCACGCAGAGACGCAGAGCGCTTGCAAGTTTTCAGAGGGGTTGCCTCGCAGGGACTCGAACCCCAACAAGCAGAATCAGAATCTGCGGTGCTA
>CAVEDG010000022.1:0-12485 GCA_963614205.1 bacterium
GAGCGCGGGCTCGAACGGGAAGAAGCAGAGCAGCTTCGTGAGCGCCGCCGCCACCTTCGGAATGCGGTCGCGATGCCACGCCCACACCTGCGGACACACGAGATGCACGGCCGGAATGCCCCGCGCCTTCGCATACGCCGCGAGCTTGAGATTGAGCCCGGGATAGTCGATCGTCACGACCGCGTCGGGCCGCCAGTCGCGAACCACGCGCCGCATCGCGCGCGCCACGCGCAGAAAGAAGAACAGCCGCCGCAGCACGGGCCAGAAGCCCATCACCGCGAGGTCGCCCGTGGCGAAGCCCTCCGTGTCGTAGCCGCGGAAGACGACGTCGCGCTCCGCCGCCAGCCGCGCGCGCAGACGCTCCGCGTAGACGACGCCGGACTCCTCGCCCGCGAGCAGCAGGATCTTCAGCGGCTCCGGCCTCACGGCGTCTCCCCCTTCTCCCATGCGCGCAGCCAGCCCAGTTCGCGCCGGCGCATGGCGGCGTAGTCGCGCGGCTCGTGGTCGTCCGCCCCCGACAGATGATCCATGCCGTGGGCCACGTAGAGCAGCAGCTCCTTCGCCGGACTCCAGCCCGCGCGGTGCGGCGCCGCGCGGCGCGCCTGATCCACGTTGACGATGAGCTCGCCGAAGAGGCCGGGCGTCTCGGGGGGAATCGCGTCGTAGGCCTGCGTGATGACGTCCGTGGCGCCCTCCACGCCCATGATCGCGCGATGGCAGGCGTCCGACGCGGCGTCGCGCACGAGGTGCACCACCACCTCGTGCCACGTGCCGCCCACGCGCGCACGCGACCGCGCCGCGAAAAACGCCGCCACCGCGCGCACCTCGGCGCGCGTCACGCCGAAGTCCTTCGGCACCGTTCCTGTCACGTCCACTCGCATTTCAGGAGACAAGTATAGCACATCTTGGCCGTTTCAGGCCTTCAGGGGGTGAGCGGTCAGCGCCGCTGCCACTTCGCGCCCTGGAGGCGGATGGCGAAGCGGCGGATGCCGTTGAAGCGCGTGTTGCGCTTGGACCAGTCCTTGTCGTTGCGGCAGTCGCGCAGATAGCTCGCCACGGCCACCACGCGGCCGGCGCGGTCGAGCACGGGACTGCCGCTGTTGCCGACGGTGAACGGCGCGTCGACTTCGATTTCGAGCGGCCCCACGCCCACGATGGCGCCCTTGATCTCGGTGACGACGCCGCGGCCGTCGGTGTTGCCGAGCACGGTAATGCGTTCGCCCACGTCGGGCAGGCCGCGCCGCAGTTCGAGCGCGGGACGCGATCCCTCCACGGGGAAGCGCGCGAGGTCGCGTCCGCTGGCGTATTCGCAGGGGCCGAGCGCAAGCGCGGTGCCGTCGAGCATCGTGGCGTGCACGCGCGTTTCGCCGCGCACCACGTGGGCGTTTGTGATGAGCCACGCGCGGCCGCCGTCGCGCACGAGGAAGCCGCTGCCGGCCTTCGTGCCCGTGACGATCAGCGCGAGCTTCGTCTTCGCCTGCGCGAAGGCGTCGTGGCTCTTGCTGCGGAAGAGCTCGCGCCCGGAAAGGCCGCCCTCGCGGCGCAGACCGTCCCAGCGCACGTTCAGGCGCGCGATGAGGTTGGAGAGGGAGGCCTGGAAGGAGAGCTGCGCGCGGGGCGCCGCCGGCGCACCCCACGCGCCAAACAGCGCCCCCGCCGTCGCCAGCAGCGCGACTCTCGTTCCCCAGGAGCCCACCACTAGATCTTCCAGCCGCCGATGCCGAGGGCGCGGCAGATTTCGGAGATCAGGATCGCGATCACGAGCGCCGGCGCGAAGTACTTGACCATCACCACGTAGAGCGGCTTGGACTTGAAGGACTGTCCGCAGGCCTCCACTTCCTCGATGATCGCCTTCGGCGTGAGGGTCCAGCCCACGAACACGCACGTGGCGGCCGCGGTGATCGGCATGAGCACGGAGTTCGTGATGAAGTCGAAGAAGTCCAGGAACTGCATGCCGAACACCGTGATCTTCGCCCACGGGCCATAGCCGATGGCGGAGAACGTGGCGAGGAACATCACGAGCGCCGTGGTGAAGAACGTGGAGCTGCGGCGCGAGATGTGCAGCACGTCGCACACGGAGGCCACGCACGCCTCAAGGAGCGAAATCGCCGAGGTTGCCGCCGCGAACGTCACGAGCAGGAAGAACGCGAGGCCAAGCCACGCGCCCGCCGCGCCGAACATCGCGAACACGTGCGGCAGCGTCACGAACATGAGGCCCGGACCCGCGTTCATGGCGGACTTCACGGCGGTCTCGGTCGCAAGCGCCTGGTCTCCGCCGCACTTTGCGATCAGCTCGGGCGTCACGCCCGTCTTCACCGCGAACATGTAGACCACGGGGATGATCATCAAACCCGCGAGCACGGCGATCAGCGTGTCGAACACCTCGATGCGGCGCACGCACTTCTCGATCGAGTCCTGCTTCTTCATGTACGAGCCGTAGGTCACCATGATGCCCATGGCGAGCGAGAGCGAGTAGAACATCTGCCCCATCGCGCCGAGGATCATCTTGCCGAGCATGGCGATGGAGAACGTGCCGTCCGGCCCGTGGAGGCTCGAGACGTTCGGAATGAGATAGTACTTGAGACCGGCGCCGGAGCCCGGGAGGAAGATCACGTAGACGGCGATCGCGATGGCCATCAGGAAGAGGAGCGGCATCATCACGAGGTTCGACTTCTCAATGCCGTTCTTCACGCCGAGCAGGATCACGCCCGCGCACGCGAGCACGAAGAGCATGCCGTAGCCGAACGGCGCGAACGGCGCGGAAATGAAGCCGTTGAAGAACTCGCCCGCCTGCGCGGCGGCCGCGCCCATGGGCTGCGCGCCCGTAAACGCCATCAGCGCATAGGCCTTGAGGTAGTAGAGAACCCAGCCGCCGATCACGCAGTAGTAGGGGGTGATCAGCACGGGAATGATCGTGGCCACCACGCCCAGAACCTTCAGCGCGCCATGTCCCTTCAGCTGCGTGTAGGCCGTGAGCTGCGACTGCTGCGTCTTGCGCCCGATCGCGATTTCCGTGAGCATGAGCGTGAAGCCCAGCGTGACGACGAGCCCGAGATAGACGACGATGAACATGCCGCCGCCGTATTGCGCCGCCAAATAGGGGAACCGCCAGAGATTGCCAAGACCGATCGCGCTTGCCGCGGCGGCGAGAATGAAGGCCAGCTGGCCCGACCAGGATGCACGTTGCTGGGACATAGAGGATGTGATGCTGAAAGAGTGAAAGAAAGGGGAATGGACGGAAAAATGACGAAAGAGGTTGAAGGACGCGCCCGAGGACGCGCTCTTCAACCTCTCGCGTGATCAGAGTCGAGCCACGGCTTAGAAGTCGTAGTAGACCGTGAACTGGAGACGGTGGTCGTCGGCGTCGT
Source organism: bacterium (assembly GCA_963614205.1). Taxonomy (GTDB): domain Bacteria; phylum Verrucomicrobiota; class Kiritimatiellia; order RFP12; family UBA1067; genus RUG572. The sequence continues at coordinate 3,369 of CAVEDG010000022.1, forward strand.
CGCCGTACGCTTCGTCGTACTTCGTGGTCAGGTACGCGTACTCCAGACCGAAGTGGAGGTTCGCGGTGAGCTGATAGAAGGCGTCCACGTAGGCGCGGTCGTTGTAGAGGCGGCCGCTGTCGTACTTCGCCTCGCGGTCGGTCGGATCGTCGAAGCCGTAGCCGATCGCGAACGCCCAGGTGTCGTTCAGGTCGTAGCGCAGATCCACGAAACCGCCGACGGTGGAGACCTCGCGGCCCTTGCGGGTGGGATCGCGGAACGCGACCTTCTGGCCGACGCCGGCCTGCACGCCGCCGAGGTTCTCGCCCGCGAAGATCTGGCCCGTGAGCGTGAACGAACCGAACGGCACCGAGCCGGCGATCATGACCATGTCGCTGTCGTACTCGTCGCTGCGGCCGAGGAAGCTGTCGCTCTCCGCGTCGTAGCGGCGGCTCTTGTCGCGGCCGTACTGACCGCCCACGCCGATGAGCCAGCGCTTGCCGCTGTCGTCTTCCCACGGCGCCTTGTGGTCGTAGACCACCGCGCCTTCGAGGAGGCACCAGCCGCTCTGCTCATTGTCCTGCGTGCCGTCGCCGTCGCGGTCGCCGCCCATGCCCGGGCCGTTCTTCACGAGGCCCACGCGCACTTCAAGCGAGCTGTCCTCGTCGAACTCCCACTTCTTCGTGACGCGAATCTGCGGGCTGCGGCGGTAGGGATAGCCGGTGTTCTCCATCCAGGCGCCGTCGATTTCCTGCGGCGAGACCATCTTCCAGAGGTGCCAGGTCTGACCGAACAGGAACTGCCAGCCGCTCTCGTGCTCAACCGTCCAGTAGAGGTGGCGCACGTGGAAGTCGGTGTGGTTGGCGTCGTCGCCGGCGAGGTCGAACTCGAACTTGCCGCCCATCTTCCAGCCCTTGTAGGACTCGGGCGAGTAGAGGTTGAAGCCGAGGATCGAGTCGTTCACGCTGAGCGTGGACGTGTGGTCGCCGTTGTGGTTCTTCACGTAGCGGTTGCTGCGCGGCCGCACGTAGTCCGTGTACATCGGGTAGTCGGTGCCGGCCGTGTTGTGCACGCCCTCGAGCACGAGGTAGCCGTAGGGCTCGAACTGCATGCCGCTTTCGGTGAGCGGCTGGAAGATGCCCGCGGTGGCGTCGGCCAGATAGAACTTGCGACCGTCGGCCATCGTCCAGATGCGGCCGGTCTCGTTCGTCTCGGTGCCCTCGCCGGGCGTAAGGGTGCGCGCGCCGGCGTTGGCGGCGGCGACCTGGTCGACCTTGGCGACGGTGGCCTGCTGCTTGCCTTCAAGCTCGGCAATGCGCTTGGCCTGCGCCTCGATCTTCGCGTTTTGCTGCTGAATGAGCGCCTTGAGCGCCTGCAGGTCGGCCTGCGTGACGGCATCCGTTGGCGCGGCTTCCACGGAGGCCACAAGCCCCGCGCAGAACCCCAGCGTAATCAGTGTTCTTTTCATCGTATTAGACCCGTATGAGGATTTTGCTCCTTGGTTGAAAAGCCCATAGTATACCACAGAATCGCCCAATCGCGCAAGCATCAATCGCAGCGCTGTCGAACGTTCAAGGCCACTGCTCTACGCCTTGCTCTCGAAATGCGCCCTGAACCGGCTGAACCGTGCGACCGCCCTTATGCGTGTCGCTCGATCACGGCGATGCGCCGCCAGGCGCCGCGGCGCCAGCGGATGAGCGAGCCAATGCTGATCACGACCACGTAGACGATCATCGTGCCCCAGAGGGCCGGCATCGTGTTGTGCACGGCGCGCACCGCGAAGACGAGCGGCAGCCACAGCGCAAAGGCGTTGAACAGCATCCAGCCCATCACGAACGTCGTGTCGCCCGCGCCCTTCAGCGCCCCGCAGAGGATGACGTCCGCCGCGTCGAACAGCATCCAGGCGGACATGAGGACGAGCAGCGTGGAGCCGAGCGCGTGGAACGCGGCGGGGTCCGCGAGGTCGGGCGAGGCGTAGAGCGAGAGGATCGGGCCGCGCAGGGCGAGCACGAGCAGACACGCGCACGCCGTGAAGCCGAGGCCAAGGAGCATCGAGCGGCGCAGGGCGAGCCGGGCGCCGTCGTCGTCGCCGCGGCCGCGCGCCTGCCCTACGAGCGTCTGCACGCCGATCGCGAAGCCCGTCATCGGCGCGAAGAGCAGATAGTTCACCGTGAAGCAGGCGTTCGACGCGGCAAACGCCTCACCGCCCACGTTGCCCGTCACGAAGACGAAGATCGTGAACGAGAGCGTGTTGAGCACTTCATAGCCGCCCGCCGGGACGCCGAAGCGCAGCATCCGCCTCACGAGCGCGCGCAGCTCGCCCTTCGCCGCGCGGAACCCCGCGCACACGCCCGCGCGCCACACCACGCCCATCAACAGCGCGCACTGCACCGCCAGCGAAAGCACCGTGGCCCACGCCGCGCCCGCAATGCCGCCCGCCGGGATGGCGAACGGCGCCCAGCCGAAGATGAAGAGCGGGTCGAGCGCCACGTTGAGAACGTTGCCCACGAGCCCGATCCAGAAGACGAGCCGCGTGCGGCCGCGTCCCGTGAGATACGAGATCGCCGCCATCTGCACGTAGACGAACAGCGCACCGACGAGCGTGACGTCGAAGTAGGCGCGCTCCATCGCGAACAGCGCCGGCGTCGCGGCCGTGCGCGCGAGAAGCGCCACGCCCAGCCACCCCAGCAGCGCCGTGGGCACGAGCGCGAGCAGCGACACGTAGATCGCGGCCGCGAAGCTGCGCCGGCAGCCCGCCTCGTCCTTCGCGCCGTGATACTGCGCCACGAAGACGCCCGAATAGCCCACCACGGACTGGAAGAACGAGAGGAACACCCACGCGAGCGTGGTGGCCGGCAGCACCGCCTCCAGCGCGCCGACCGAATAGCGCGCGAGGAAGGCGCGGTCAACGGCCTGCATCACGGCCGCGTTGACCATGCCCAGCGCCAACGGCCAGACAAGCCGGATGATCTCGAGATAAGACCTCACATCCGCCGCGCGCCACCCGTGATTCGTCAGATCTTGACCTCGAGCGCGCGGCCGCGGTTCCACCAGCAGTCAAGCGGCGTGATCGTGAACGACGCGGCGCCGGCCGGCAGACGATCCGCCGACACGACGCAGCGGGCCTGCGCCTTCGCGCGCGGATGCTCCGGCGCGTGGTTGTAGCCCTCGGCCATCACGTGGAACGTCGCCGTCTTGTTCTCCGCCCCGTGCGCCACGACTTCGTATTCGTAGACGCGCACCTCCGCGACGGCGTTCGCCGCGGGGAACGTCAGCTCGTAGGCGTCCTTCTCCTTCGACTCGATGCCGGGCGCGCGGCGCGTGTGCGCCTTGACCTTCTTCAGCGTCGCCTTCGCGTCCTGCGCGAACTGCGGCGCCTTCGCCGTCTTCGCGCGCGACGCGAAGTCAAACGGCTTCGCCTCGGCGACGGTGAGCGGCAGCACCCACGCGGGCCCCACGTCGAGGTCGCTCAGGAACTCGCGCCGCCGCACCACGATGCGGTCGTCGTAGACGCTCCAGAGCATGCCCTGGCGGCAGTCGCTGGAATGGAAGTCGCCCATCACCTTGAGCGCGTTGCTCGCCGCGGCCGCCTTGCCTTCCGTGGACGTGTTCTCGTAGCCGAACGGCATGCGCTGATTGTAGGGCAGCCCCGTGTAGCGCAGCGAGCTCGTGCCCACGGAGGTGAACGCGCCCTGCCACACCGTGCGCTCGTCCGTGAGCGAGTAGTGCGAATGGCCGGAGAAGGCGATCGCGTTCGCGTAGGCGGAAAGCTGCTGCGTGACGAGGCCGCCGTCATGGCCCCACGCCCACGGCCCGTAGCACGTGTTCTTCGGGTGCGGATGCTGGAAGTAGAAGAACGGCTGCTTCGGGTCGAGTCCCTTGCCGTGCGCGGCGAGGAACGTCTTCAGCTCCGCGCCGAAGTCGCAGCCGCCGTACTTCGTCTCCATGCCCTTGCCGTCGTCCCAGTGCTGACCGAGGAAGGCATAGCCCTTGACGTCCTTGCGGTAGAAGCGGGAGTAGTCTTCGTGGAAGATCTTCTTCCACCAGCCCGGGATGTCGGAGCGCAGCACGTGGTCGCGGCTCCAGGCGGCGAAGTCCACGCCCTTGGCGGCCTCCTTCGCATGGCGGCGCACGGCGGCGTCGCCGTAGAGGTAGCCGTGGTAGTCGTGGTTTCCGAGCACGAAGAGCTTTTCGACGCGCCGGCCGTCGGGCGCCTTGTCCTCGGGGAACACCGCATACCAGGCCTGGGCCACGGCCTGCAGCTGCTCGACCATGCCCAGGTCGGCCATGTCGCCCACCACCATCACGGCGTCCACGCCCTGGTCGCGGAACCATTCGAGCGTGTGCCGGAACGTGAGGTTGTTGCCCCACGCCGACATCTTCTCGTTGGCGCCCACGTGCGTGATGTGGATGTCGCTCACCACGCCGAACACGAGGTTCGGCTTCTTTCCAACTGGCGCGGCCTCCCCATAGACCGGCATGAAGCGGCTGCCGCCGAAGGCCCCGAAGGCCGCGGCGCCGCCAATGAAGAACCGACGCGTCAACATCATGATCTCTTTCCTTTCGCTAGACTGTCTTGAAGCGGTATTCCGTGGTGGAGTGCAGCACCTGCCCCGGCTTCACGATGGTGGTGGGGAACTCGGGATGGTTCGGCGAATCCGGGAAGTGCTGCGTCTCGAGGGCCACGCCGGCGTTGCGCACGGGCAGATAGTAGCCGTCGTAGATCTGCAGGCCGGGCTCGGTCGTCCACACCTCCACCTGGCGCCCGGTCTTCGGCGAGGTGAGGATGCACGCGGGCGTGAGCTCGTCGCCGGTGGGCGACTTGCGCAGCACCCAGTTGTGGTCGTAGCCGGCGCCGTAGCGCAGCATCGCGTCGTCCCAGGCGTGGCGCTCGCCGATCGGATGCGTGGTGCGGAAGTCGAACGGCGTGTTCGTGACGTCGCGCAGCGCGCCCGTGGGGATCATGTCCGGGCCGTAGGTGGTGACCTGGTCGGCGTTGACGTAGAGCAGATGATCCATGATCGTCGTGCCCGCGTCCACGCCGTCGAGGTTCCAGTAGGCGTGCTCGGTGAGGGCGATGGGCGTGGCCTTGTCGGTGACGGCGCGCCAGCCGATGTGCCACACGTTGTTGTTGTCGAGCGTGAGCGTGGCGCGCACGGTGACGTTGCCGGGATAGCCGCCTTCGCCGTCGGGCGAGTCGATCTCGAGGATGAGCCCCACCTTGTCCGCGGTGTGGATCTCCTGCACGCATTTCCACACGCGCAGCGAGAAGCCGCGCAGACCGCCGTGCAGCGCGCACGGAATGCCCGCGGGCGCGTTGTTGAGCTCGAGCGTGTACTCCTTGCCGTCCAGCGTGAAGCGGCCCTTGCCGATGCGGTTGCCGTAACGGCCCACGAGCGCGCCGTAGTAGGTGCCGCCGTGCTCGCCGATGTACTCCTCCAGCGTGGGCCAGCCGAGCGTGACATTCGCCAGCTGCCCGCAGCGGTCCGGCACGAGCGCCTTGAGCAGTCGCCCGCCCCAGTTCGTGAAGTGCAGTTCCAGACCGTTCGCGTTCACGAGCCGCCAGCGCGTGACGGGCTCGCCCTCATAGACGCCCCACGGCGCCGATTCGATTGTGTTTTTCATTTTAGTTGGGAGTTGGGAGTTGATGGTACTATCCAAATTCGGGAAGATTTGATAAACTATCCGCCGCCTGAAAAGCCCCTGTAGCTCATCTGGACAGAGCAGCTGCCTTCTAAGCAGCGGGTAGTGAGTTCGAGTCTCGCCAGGGGCGCCAGTTTTTCTTCCGTTCGTTCGTCACTTCGCGGGCAGGAAGGCGCCGGCGAGTTCCGCCGCCACCCAGTCGATGTACTCCTTCACGTGCGCGTCCGTCGCCGCGTCGGCCAGCGCGCGCGCGTCGTCCGCGCTTTCGCCGCACCAGCGCAGCTGGTCGAGCACGAAGGTCTGCACGTAGGCGTCGCCCTTCGCCTTGCGGAAGGCCGCAAGCAGCGCCGCGTTCCAGATCTTCCGCTTGGCGGGCAGATCCGTCATCACGTACTGCGACACCGCGCCGATCACGGTCAGCGCGCGCGGATCGCCCGCATACGCGCCCTTGATCTGCGCGAGAAGCGCGGCCGCCGTCTCGGCGCTGCGCACGTGCGCGTCCAGGGCCGGCGCGACGGTCGCGGCGGCCAGCGGCGCTTCGTCCGTCTTCTGCCACTCCACGGCCATCGGGTCGTTCTTCGCGGGCGCCATCGCGGCGCCGTAGTCCGCGTACTTGTTCGGATCCTTGTAGGGTTCCGGCTTCTTTGCGTTGTCTGCCATTTTCCTAAATCCTTTCCGAGGCCTCAGCCCCACATTTCACGGGCCCACGGCGCGCGCATGCCCTGGTAGAGGAAGCGGTCCGCCGCCGGATCGTCCACCGCGCGCAGCGTCTCCGGGTTGAACCGGAAGCCGCGGCCGAGGCGCTCCGCCACGATGCCGAGGTTGAACATCGTGCACGAGCGGAACCCGTTGCTCTCGTTGAGCGCGAACGGCTTCCGCGTCTTGCAGCTGTCGATGAAGTCCGTCTGCTGGCGCGCGGGCTTGGGCAGGTCGGCGAGCAGCTTGAGCACCTTCTCCTCGGGCCACCAGCCGGTCGCGTCCTTGAGACGCAGCGTCTTGCCGTCCTTCGCCTTCGGATAGACGCAGAGGCCGTTCGCGCCGCGCAGCAGCGGCTCGCCCGTGAGCGACTCGTCGCCGTCGAGCGCCACGCTGGTGCCGTCGGCGTAGGTGAGCGTGATGCGGTCGAAGCGGCCCACGGCCTCCGGGTGCTGGCGCGGCCCGACGTAGTCGACCTTCACGGGGCTCGTCTCGTCCTTGCACAGCAGGTACTGCACGGGGTCGAGATAGTGCTGCGCCATGTCGCCCAGCCCGCCGGAATCGTAGTCCCAGTAGCCGCGGAACGACGTGCCCGCGCGGTGCGCCGTGTAGGGCTTCCACGGCGCCGGGCCGAGCCACATCTCCCAGTCGAAGTCCGGCGGCAGCGGTTCGGGACGCGCGTTCACGCGGCCGGACCAGAAGAACTTCCAGCTGAAGCCCTGCCCCGCGCCGAACGTGCACGCCACCGGTCCCTTGCCGAGCAGACCGTTCTCGACGATCTGGCGGATCGGCTCCACCGGGGTGCCGAAGCCGTAGAAGCCGCCCTCGAAGCGGAACCACGTGTTGAGGCGGAAGATGCGCTTCTTCGCCTTCACCACGTCCATCACGCGCTTGCCTTCGCCCACCGTGCGGGTCATCGGCTTTTCGCACCAGATGTCCTTGCCGGCGTTTGCGGCCATCACGCTCATGCAGCCATGCCAGTGCGGCGGCGTGCAGATGTGCACGATGTCCACGTCCTTGTCCGCCAGCAGCGCGCGGAAGTCCGCATACGCCTTGACCTGGCCCCAGCCGGCCTTCTCGGCGCACTGCAGGCCTTCCTGCACGCGCGCCTTGTAGGGGTCGCAGAGGCCGATCAGGCGCGAGCCCTTGAACGGCAGGTGGTTGTAGCTGTGCGCGATGCAGCCGAAGCCGATCAACGCGCGCGTGAGCTGGTTGGAGGGCGCCGTCTCGCCCCGCAGAACCCCTGCGGGCACGATGCTGAAGAGTCCGGCCGCGGCCAGCGACTTCAGCGCTTCTCGTCTTGTCAGTGTCATGTCAGGCCTCGAATTTCAGTTTCCCCAAATCCACGTCCACGAGCCCGAGCGGCTTCGTGGTCTTCCACGCCCCGCGCGTGAAGTCCGGAATGTCGAGCGAACGCCCGCGGTTGTCGGCGGACTTCTCGGTGAGCTCGCACAGGCAGCACCAACTCGCGAGATCGTACACGTTCAGGTCGAGCGGCAGGCCCTGCTGCAGGCAGTAGCTCAGGCGCAGCACCATCAGGAAGTCCATGCCGCCATGGCCGCCGATCTTCTTCGCGAGCTCGCCCGCCGTCTTCCACAGCGGGTGCATGTACTGCTTGCGGATTTCCTCCGTCTTCTTCGGGTCGTAGCCGTGCGCGCCCGCGCCGAGCTTCCCCTCGATCGCGATGCGCAGCGGATAGTCCTGCAGGATGCCGCGCGTGCCCTGGATGAGGTTGAGGCGGCTGTAGGGACGCGCCGTGCCCACGTTGTGCTGCACCATGATCGTGCGGCCCCTCACGGTCTTGATCACGCTCGTGTTCATGTCGCCCATCTTGACCTTGAGGTCGCGCCGCCACGGATCGTTCTTGAACGTGCGGCCCAGCTCCTCGAAGCCCGCCTGCTTGGAGTCGACCGACACGAGGTAGTCGAAGCGGTCGCCGCGGTTGATGTCCATGTCCAGACAGATCGGGCCGAGGCCGTGCGTGGGATACTGGTTGCCGCCGTGCACGGCGTTGTGGCGCAGGCGCCAGAAGTTCCAGTAGCCGCCGCCGCCCTTCGCGTCGTCCCAGTCGGCGTAGTTGTAGCTGCGCAGATCGTGGATGTAGGCGCCTTCGCCGTGCGTGATCTCGCCGAGCAGACCCTTGTGGACGAGGTTGAACGCGAGCATCTCGCTCTCGCCGTAGCAGCAGTTCTCGAGCTGCATGCAGTGGCGCTTCGTCTTCTCGCTCGTCTCCACGAGCTCCCAGCACTCGTCGACCGTGAACGCGCTCGGCACCTCGATGGCCACGTGCTTGCCGCACTTCATCGCGTAGAGCGCGATCGGCACGTGGAGCTCCCACGGCGTGGCGTTGTAGACGAGATCGACGTTCGGGTCTTCGCACAGGCGCTTCCAGTCGTCCGCGCCCTTGTCGCCGTAGACCTTGGGCGTGGGCGCCTTCTTGTCGGCGAGATACTTGAGCGTGCCCGCGCGCCGCGCCGCGTTGATGTCGCAGATCGCGGAGATGCTGCTGCCGGGCACGAGCGTGAAGCCCGAAATGCCCGCGCCGCCGCGGCCGAGCCCGATCACGCCCACGCGCAGGTTGGCGATGGGCTTGTCCGCATAGGTGGCCATGGAGCCGCCGCAGCAGCCGCCGAACGGCTTCGTCACGCAGCCGCCCGCCGCGAGCGCCGCCGCGCCCATCCACGCCGTGTTGAGAAAGTCGCGTCTTGTCTGAGTCATTGCAAGTCCTTTTACGTTCGTGTTGCTATGAAGAAGTTTCACGGCAACAGTTTACCACACTCCCAATCGCCGCGTCAATGC
>CAVEDG010000023.1:0-12437 GCA_963614205.1 bacterium
GCTTTAGGGTTTCGCGTCGCCCCAGAGCAGTTTGGCGACATCCGCGTTTCTGTCCCGCGCAAGGGGCGAACAGGCGGTGGCGGGGATGGGGAAATTTTGGTATACTATTGAACTTTACCGCCGAGGGTAGCGCGGGTGCGCGAGAGCAAGCGGGAACAAACAAAGAGAAGACGAATGGATCAGATCAAGATCAAGGCGTCGACGCGGACCGAACAGGGCACCGCGGCGGTTCGCCGGCTTCGCCGTGACGGGATGATTCCCGCATCGGTGATGAGCATGAACAAGGGCGGGACGAAGCTCATCAAGTTCGACGCCCATGAATTCCGGATGGCCATGCGCGGCCGCAGCGGCAAGCAGCTGCTCGTCACGCTGGATCTGGACGGGCAGGACGTGCCGGCCCTTCTGCGCGAGATGCAGAACGACGTGCTGGCGGGTACGCCCATTCACGTGGACTTCAGCGAAGTGTCGCTCACGCAGAAGGTGCGCGTGACGGTGCCGCTCTTCCTCGTGGGCGAGGCGACGGGCGTGAAGCTGGGCGGCGGCGTGCTCGAGCAGGTGCTCCGCACGGTCGAGGTCGAGTGCCTGCCCACGGACATCGCGGAGAAGTTCGAGGTCGACGTGTCGTCCCTCGGGCTTGACCAGACGCTCTTCGTGCGCGATCTCAAGCTGGGCGACAAGCAGACGCTCGTCACGCGCGGCGAATACGCGGTGGCGGTGGTCAAGGCGCCGGAAGGCGCCGACACGGCCGCTCCTGGCGCGGCCGCCTCGGCCGACGCCGCCAAGACGCCCGAAGTGATCAAGAAGGGCAAGGAAGACGCCGACGCCGCCAAGGCGGAGGCCAAGAAGTAACCTCGACGCTTCGAGGTCTTGACGATGAAAGTCATTGCGGGTCTTGGAAATCCGGGCGCGGAATACGCGAACACGCCGCACTCCATCGGCTTCGAGGTCGTGGATGCGCTGGCGCGCGCGCTGGGCGCCGACTGGAAGAACTCGTCCGCATTCAACGGGCAGCTCGCCGCGGGCATGCTCGGTTCGGTGAAGGTCATGCTGGTGAAGCCGATGACGTTCATGAACCTGAGCGGAAACTGCGTCGCGCCCGTCGTGAAGTACCACAACGCCACAGTGGCGAACGACCTGCTCGTCGTTTCGGACGACATCGACCTCCCCGTGGGGCGCATGCGCATCCGGAAGGGCGGTTCGGCGGGCGGCCACAACGGGCTCAGGAGCGTGATCGAGCGCACGGGCGCGGCGGACTTTCTCCGGCTGCGCATCGGCGTCGGCCGCGACGCGCGCAACCGCGCGAACGTGGTCGGGCACGTGCTCGGCAAGTTCGGCCCGGACGACCGGAAGGTCATGGACGAAGTGGTGGAGACGGCAGTCAAGGCAATCGAGGCGATCGAATTGGAAGGCACTGAAATCGCGATGAACCGGTACAACGGCTGGACGGCGACGTCCGCTGCCGCGACCGGGAAGGAAACGACATAACATGAAGAAGTACGATGGTCTCTACATCTTCGCCGGTCAGGCGAAGGACGACGTGCTGGACGCGCAGATCCAGAAGGCGCTCGCGGAAGTGACGCGTCTGGGCGGCAACGTCCTCACCCAGGAAGTGCTCGGCAAGCGCGCGTTCGCGCGTCCGATGCACAAGCGCGAGAACGGCGTGTACGTGCTCGTGCGCTTTGAGTTCGATCCGCTGAAGATCGGCGAGCTCGTGAACCGCTACCGTCTCGTGGAAGAGGTCTTCCGCGTGCAGATCCTGGCGGTGGACGAACGCCGCGAGGCGGTGCTCGCCGAGCAGCGCGAGGCGGCGGCCAAGCGCGAGGCGATCAAGGCGCAGAAGGAAGCGGAAGCGGCGGCTGCCGCGGCGGCGACCGAGGCGCCGGCGGCCGAATAAGCCGATCCGCGACGGAGGCAACGACCATGCCGTCCTTCAACAAAGTCATCCTGATGGGCAACCTGACGCGCGACCCCGACGTGCGCACGGTTGGCGCGAACGCCGTGAAGGTGTGTCGCTTCGCCCTGGCGCTCAACGAGCGCCGGCGTGACCGCAATGGCAATCTGGTGGACAGCTCCACGTTCGTCGAAGTCGACGCGTGGGAGAAGCTCGCCGAGCTGTGCGGCCAGTATCTCCGCAAGGGCCGCACGGTCCTCGTGGAGGGGCGCCTGCAGATGGACAACTGGGAGAAGGACGGGCAGAAGATCCAGAGGCTGAAGGTGCGCGCCGCCACCGTGAAGTTCATGCCGCTGCCGGCTCCGAACCAGAGCCGGCTCACGGGTGAACCGTTCGTGGCGGGCGGCGACGACGATTCGGTCTCCCCGCCTCTGCCGTTCTAACAGAGACAATTCACAGAAAAGGACAAGCAAAATGGCTTACCAGAAGAAGAGTTCCCACCGCGCGGACCGCGACGACCACGGCGAATTTTCCCGCCGTCGTCCGGCGCTGCCCACGCACGACAAGATCGACCTCAACGACATCGAGGTCCTCAAGCGCTACGTCACGGAATACGGCAAGATCATTCCGGCGCGCGTCACGGGCGTGACGGCGATGCAGCAGCGCCAGATCAAGCAGGGCGTGCGTCGCGCGCGCAACATGGGCCTCATGGCCTGAGAAAGGACGGCACAACATGACTGAAGTGATGCTCATGGCCGACGTGAAGAACCTCGGCAAGGCCGGTGCGATCGTGAAGGTGGCGCCGGGCTACGCGCGCAACATGCTGCTGCCCCAGGGCCTGGCGGCTCCGGTGACGGAAGCGGCGAAGCGCCGCCTCGCGAAGCTCGAGGCGCAGCGCGCCGCGGCGCGCAAGGAGCGCAAGGCCGCGGCCGAGGCGCTCGCGACCAAGCTCGCGGGCCTCAGCCTCACCGTGAACGCGCAGACCGTGGATGGCAAGAAACTCTACGGCAGCGTGTCGGTGACCGACCTGCTCGCCGCGATCGAGGCCGACCGCGGCGTGAAGTTCGAGCGCAGCCAGATCGACATTCCGGACCAGCTCCGCGAAGTCGGCACGTACGACGCCAAGATCGACCTCGGCGAGGGCGTGTTCGCGCCCTTCAAGGTGGTCATCAACGACGCCTCCGTGCAGGACGCGTAAGCGCAGGGGACGCGCTTCGCCGGAGGCGAGGGCCTTGGGGAAAGTCACCCTTCGGCCCTTGCCCCCGGAGAGGCGCGTCCCTGACCTTGAGATTTCCCGCTTGCGTTTGCGCGGAAAATGTTGTATCATGTGCGGCGTCGTTCTGGGCAGGGTTTGTCCAGTCGGCGTCTAGGGAATCATAAATGACGTTGAAGTTGAATAGATTGGCCGCGCTTGCCGCCTTGCTTCTCGCGCTCGTGTGCGCGAGCGGATGCGAGACGGTTTTCGATGCGCTTGGCATGACCGAGGGGAAGCCCCAGGTCGATCCCAGCGTGGCCGCCACGTATTTCGACGGGCCGAAGATCCGCCCGGGCGTGGCGCTTTCCATTTCGGTCACGGCGGTGGGGCAGCCGAATCGCGAGGCGAAGCAGTACTTCGTGGACGCCGAGGGCTGCATCACGATGGAGCTCGTGGGCACGATCAAGTGCAACGGCCTCACGCTCGTGGAGCTGCAGCAGAAGGTCGTGGAGGCCTACAAGGAATACTATCTCGACCCGAGCGTGACGGCGGTGTTCGTCTACCAGGCGGGGCAGAACATGGTCTCGCCGTGGGGCACGGTGAAGGTGCTCGGCGAGGTGCAGCGGCCCGGGCCCGTGGACGTGCCGAGCACGATGGATTTGACGGTGCTGCGCGCGCTGCAGCTCGCGGGCGGCGTGACGTCGATCGCCGACAAGCGCCGCGTGCGGGTCACGCGCTGCGACAAGGACGGGAAGCAGACGCAGACGCGCGTGGATCTCGTCGAGATCGGCGAGCAGGGGCGACCGGATTTGGACATGGTTCTGAAAGCGGGGGACGTCGTGTGGGTGCCGATGTCCTGGTATTAATCAAGTCAAAACAATCAAACAACTAGACGATCGTAGATCGTAGAACGAGAGGATAAAGCGATGAAGATCAAACAGATGAAGACGCTGATGGCGGGCGTGTTCGCGTTGGCGGCCGCGGTGGTGTGCGCGGCCGACGCGATGCCGCGCTCGGAATGGCACGCCCTCGTGGGCGACTGCGCGCAGAGCCCGCAGACCCTGCGCGGCACGATGGCCAAGGTGGCGCCGGCCGACCAGACCGCGCTGCTGGGCGAGGTGAACGAGGCGATCGCGAAGATGCCCGGCTCCGACGAGGTGAAGGGCGCGCGCTTCTACGCCGCGAACAGCGCGGCCGTGAAGAGCGCCGCGAAGGGCAATCTCGCCAACGTGCTCGCGGAGGTGTTCGCCACCGTGCCGCCGGAATATCTCACGGACATCAACGAGCGCTTCGCCGCGGAGGTCTTCAGCCGCACGGCGAACCCGAACCGCACGTTCTCCGACGCCGAGTACGTGGAGCTTGCCACGAACACGATGGAGACGATCAACGCGCGCTGCGAGAAGGCCGAGTATCCGGGTGTGCGCGAGACGTTCGCGATCCTCATGTTCCTGCGCGCCTCGGGCGGCACGCCGGCCGACCTCTCCGCCACGCTCGTCGCCACGATGCCGAACGAGAAGAATCGCGAACTCGCCACGAACGAGTGGATCAAGCCCGCGATGGGCGACGGCCAGGAGCAGACCTACGATCCGCTGCTCGGCGCGGCGCAGGCCGGCGAAGAGCCCGACCACGCGATCGTCACCTCCCTCACGGGCGCGCCCGACATGCTCGTGGCAATGCTCGGCTACCTTGCGGACGAGCGCTCGAAGATGTCCGTGAAGACGGAGAAGATGGGCGGCGGCGCGTTCCTTTATCCCACGCGCTCCGGCACGGCCGCCAACTCGCAGCCGGACATCGGCCTCAACCGCATTCCGCGCGGCGCCATCGAAGCCGACGACAGTCCGTACCATTCGCGTGGCCGCGGCAAGTCCGTTGGGTCCGATACGGCGCATCGCGAACCCGGTCCGTATGACCGCCAGTAATCCCGTAGACGAACCTTCCCAGGAGAATTTCCAATGATGAGCAAGTCCTTTTTCGGCATCCTCGCGGTTTCGGCGGCGTTCGCCTTCACGGGCACGGCCTTGGCGGAAGTCGACAGCGCCGGCGACGGCAGCGAGGCCAGCAAGCCCCGCGGCATTCGTCCCTTCGACAGCCAGCGCCTGACCATCAAGCCGTACGTGGATCTCTCGTACACCTACGACTCGAACATCGACACGACCCACCACGCGGCGGACGACAGCATCTTCTGCGTGAAGCCGGCGGCCGACTTCACCTGGCAGGGCGAGCGCTGGGAACTCACCGGCTCCCTGTTCTACCGCTACAACGCCTATTGCGACTACTCGGACGAGATGGGCGAAAGCAGCTACGGCGAGTCGCTGGCCTACCAGTGGTCGAACGTCTCCGAAGAGGGCAAGGGCTGGACGCTCCTCCTCTCCGAGCGCTACCAGTTCATCAACCAGTCCGACAGCCTCACCTCCGGCCAGGGCCGCGGCATCTGGCGCGACCGCGAGAACGCCGACGTGAACGGCGTGCTCGAATACCGCTTCGCGTCGCGCTGGCACATCGACGTGAACGGCCAGTACAACTGGATCGACTACAAGAACGACACGGGCAAGTACGCGCCGCTCTATGGCTGGTCGCAGTACGCCGCGGGCGTCGAGGCCGGCTACATCGCCTCGCCGTGGACGGATCTGCTCATCGCGGGCGGCTATTCGGACTACACGCAGAAGAAGAGCAAGGGCTACAAGAGCTACAGCAACGACTCCACGGTGTGGTCCGTGCAGGTCGGTGTGGGCACCCGCGCGACGGAGCGCCTGACGTACCGCGCCCTCGTCGGCGTCTCGCAGCTGGAGTACGGCGGCCACAGCGACACGGACACGGGCTGGATCTACCAGCTCTCCGCCAACTGGCGCGCGACCCGCCAGCTGCAGTTCTCGCTGCTCGGCAACAGCTACTACCAGCCGTCGGAGCGTTCGCTCGGCCAGGCCATCAAGGTGTACGCGCTTTCGGGCGGTCTCTCGTATCTCACGCTCGGCGACCGCATGACGCTCACGGCCAACGTGGCGTGGCGCCGCGAGGACAACGTCTACACGGATCGCCAGCTCTCCGCCTGGAACGACTACGCGGAAGACATTCTCTCCTTCCGCCTGGGCGCGACCTACACGTTCAACCGCTGGGTTTCGATCTACGCGGATCTTACGTGGGAGGACAACTGGTGCGACAGCCGGGTTGAATACGACTACGACCGCTTCCGCGGCACGCTCGGTCTGCGCTTCCACTACTAATTCCTGCGGCCTGAGGTGCAGAAGTTTCTTTCCAAGTACGGGCTGGCGTCGCATCTGGCCCTGCTCGCCGCACTTCCGCTTGCGCTCACGCCGTTCCTTCCCGCCGCCGGGCTCGTTTCGGTCACGTTCTGGCTGAGCGCGCTGGCGGCGGTTGCGTTTCTCGTGGAGCCGTCGGTTCGCGCGGGCGAGCACCTTTCGCAGGCGCGTGCGCGTGTGCGCGGCGCGTGTCTGCGCGATCCGCTTTTCTGGTTTCTCGTGGTGGCGCTCGTGTACGTGGGCGTGGAGGCGCTGAACACGGGCGTCGCGCTGCGCTATGACGCCGAGCAGGCGGCGTGGCTCGTGAGCGAGCCGAAGCTGGGCGGCGGCCCGGCCTCAGCAGAAGGGGCGGGTGCGCCGCTGTTCGCCGCGACCGTGGCGCTGGCGCTCGTGGCGATGGGCATCCGTCATGGCATGGGGCTCATGGCGCGCATCGTGTTCGGTCTTCTGGGCGCGTGCGTGGCGGGGCTGGGCGGGTTCGCCGCCGTCGCGTGCGCCTGCGCGGGGATGGCGCCGTTTGCGGACTGGATGCGGCACGGCTTTGCGGAGGCGCCGTTCTGGCCGTCGCTTTTCGGCGTGTGGTTCATCGTGTGCCTCGTGAGCGCGGCACAGGCGGCCGCGCGCAGGTGGAAGGCCGCGCGGCTGCCCTTCGTGATCGGCCTGGGCGGCAATCTGGCGGCGCTTCTCTTCTTCGCGCCGCCGCTCGTGGCGGTGGCGTGGATTGCGCTTGCCGTGCCGATTTTCGTCTTTTCGCTTGTTTCCGTGTCGCGTGGCGGCTCCGGTGGCGCGGTGGCGCGCACGGCGGTGTTCGCGCTGTTCGGCTTCGCCCTCGCGGCGTTCCTGCTGATGACGTTCATGCCCGCGGAGATCCGCGCGCGCAAGGTCGAGTCGCTCAACCCCGAGGTGGCGTTCCCCGAGGCCCGCGCGGAGACGGGCGAGGCTCTGTCGCGCATCGCCCGCGAGGCCTGGCGCGCGAATCCGTGGTTCGGCGTGGGCGAGGGCGCGTTTGGCGTCCACGTGCCGTTCCTCGCCGAGAAGGACGACTGGGCCGTGCTGCCCCCGCAGCCGACCTTCGCCTTCAACGGCTACTGGACTCTGCTCGCCGAGCGCGGCATCGTCGGTTGTCTGCTGCCGGCGCTGGGGCTTGGCCTGCTGCTCGCCACATATGGTATCCGGCTCGTCGGCGCGCTGGGCGCGCAGAGCCGCCGCGGCGAGTCCGACCGCTTCCTCTTCGCCGTTCCCCCGGTCGCCTGGTGCGCGCCGTTCGCGGTCGTGCTGCTCGCGGTCGAGGCCGTGTGGTCGCCCGTGTTCCGCGCCGAGGGCCTGTTGGGCACGGCGCTCGTCGCGCTGGCCCTGGCGGCGGCGGCGTTTCCGCGGGCGAAGGCCGCCGACGCGGTGAAATCTTCGGAGAACTGACAGCATGGCATCTAATTCCTCTTCCTCCGGCACCTACGGGCAGAAGCCGCTCTACTACGGCACCGCCCGGAAGTCCCCCATCTACTACGGTTCCGCCAAGTCCCCCATGTACTACGGCGGCGGCGGCAACGCGCCCTACTACTACGGCGGCGGCGCCTACGGCGGCAACGCGCCCGGGCAGGACGCCGATTCGCTCGTGGGCACGATCACGTTCGGCCGCGTGCTGCGCGTCGTGTCGCAGCGCTGGATCTCCGTGCTCGTGTTTCTGCTCATCGGTCTCGTGGCCGCGTTCGCCGTCTACCGCATTTCGCCCACGATCTACGAGGCGAAGAGCGAATTCACGATGGATACGCGCCGCCCGGCCTCCGGCCGCGGCATCTCCGACGTGGGCATCGACATGGCGCAGTTCGGCAGCGACTACGCCGAAATCTTCAACACGCGCCTCTCGGACTGGCGTTCGGACAAGATCGTCACCAAGATCATCCAGCAGTACCGCGCCAACTATCCCGCCTCCACCACCACCGACCGCGAGCTGATCGAGACGCTGGCGGAGTCCGAGCTCGAGCTCATCCGCAACTCGCGCCTCATCACGATCGCCGTGCGCTCCACGGCCGCGAACCTCGCCGCCGCGCTGGCCAACGCCTACGCCGAGGCCATCGAGAGCTTCACGGACGACGAGAACAAGGCGCGCTGCGACAAGGCCGTGGCGCGCATCCACGAACAGGTGGAGAAGCAGCGCCGTTCGGACGAGAACGTCTCCAAGCAGCTGCTCGACTTCCGCACGAAGAACAAGATCGACGACCTCGGCTCCGAGCGCAAGATCCTCGAGCAGTCGCTGCAGAAGACCACGGCCGACGTGCTCGACATGCGCGCGCAGGTCACGGCCGCCACGGAGTGGGAGAAGGTGCTCAAGGCCGCGCAGGAGGCTCCGGAGAACTTCGGCGCGCTGCCGACCGCCGTGCCGCGCTCCTCCGAGATCGGCGAAGCCTACACGCGCCTGCAGAACGCGAAGATGGAGATGAACGCGCTGCTCGCCCGCTACACGCGCAACCACCCCGAGGTGAAGGCGCGCGAAAAGCTGCTCGAGACGATCAAGCAGGAGTTCGTGGACGCCGTGTCGCGCGCGCTCGCCACGGCCCACGGCAACCTCGCCGCGTGCAAGAACCAGCTCGCCGTCTACGAGGCGAACAGCGAGAAGCTGCGCAACGAGCTCGCGCTCATCGGCCAGAAGATCGTCTCGGCCGACGCCGGGCTCAAGCAGCTCGAGCAGGAGAAGGAGGTGTCGAGCACGATCCTCACCGACCTCATGCAGAAGGAGAACGAGGCGCGCATCGCCGCCGAGCAGAACAACGAGATCGTGCGCGTGGGTCGGCCCGCGGTGGTGCCCACCACGCCCGTGCTGCCGAACCCGATCCTGATCTTCTCCGCGGGCGCGCTCGTTTCGCTCGCGCTCGGTCTGCTCTTCGTGCTCATTCTCGACCACCTCGAGGACACGATCGTGTCGCTGCAGGACATCGAGGGCCGCCTCGCGCTCAAGGTGCTCGCCGTGCTGCCGCACATCCGCCGCAAGAAGCGCGAACAGGTGGCGAAGTTCATCAGCGAGAACAAGTACTCGCAGTTCGCCGAATCGATGGCCGGTCTGCGCAACCTGCTCGACTCGCCGCGCTACCAGCCCATTTCGAAGGCGCTGCTCATCATGTCCACCCAGCCGGGCGAGGGCAAGACGATCACCTCGTGCTCGCTCGCCATCTCGAGCGCGCAGGCCGGCAAGCGGACCCTGCTCGTGGACTTCGACCTGCGCCGCCCGCGTCTCGCCCGCGTGTGGGGAATTGAAATCGATCTTGAACATTCGTTCTCGCACTACCTCTCGCGCAAGGACGGTGCGCGCGACTTCCAGTCGCTCGTGCAGACGAGCGGCGTGGAGAACCTCGACGTGATCGTCTCGCTGCCGCCGGACAACGTCAATCCCGCCTCCGTCATGGGTTCGCAGGTGGTGCCCGACTTCTTCAAGTGGGCGCGCGCGAACTATGACCGCGTGATTATCGACTCGCCGCCGTTTGGCATCGTGGGCGACGTGATGACGCTCGCCTCGCTCGTGGACTCCGTGATGATCATGTGCTGCCCCGACCGCACGCACTTCAAGCCCATCCAGCACGCCTCCCGCGCCCTCGCGGAATCCGGCGCCACCGTGATCGGCATCATCGTCAACGACGTGGAGATGGGCGCCTCCGGCAGCGCGTTCACGCATTCGCCCCACGCCTACGGCTACGGCTATGGCGGCTACGGCGGCTACCGCTCCTACGGCGGCTACAGCCCCTACGCGCCGCGACAGAAGGGCAAGGCGAAGACGGCGGAAAAAGACGCGAAACCTGCGGACGGCACGGCGAAGGCCCCTGCCGCCGCCGCGCCGGCATCCGCCTCCGACGAGGCCTCGTCGCATGGCGGCGCGCGGTCGGACGTCGCCGACGAAGAATAATTTCGGAAATCTTCGCGCACCCCCTTGACGCACGGCCAAAGTTTTGGCATACTATATCGCGTTGCTGCACCCGTGGTGAAATTGGCATACACGCAAGATTCAGGTTCTTGTGCCGCAAGGTGTGTGGGTTCGACTCCCACCGGGTGCACCACAGCAAATGGCCCCTTCGTCTATCGGCTAGGACATATGGTTCTCATCCATGTAAGAGCGGTTCGACTCCGCTAGGGGCTGCCAATCCGGCAGCAAGGGGAGTGCTCAATGCGGACAATCGTTCGGTTCATCGTGCGTGTGTGCGCGTTCGCCGCCCTCGTGGCGTTGCTCCTCCTGGTTCTCGCGCTGATCGCGCTCGTCAGTTTCGAACACCGCATTCCGTCGTCGCTTCTCGCGCGGGCGTGCGCGCGTCTTTCCACGCCGGAGGCGCTGGTGTGCGTCGATTCGGCCACGTTCCGCTTCACGAAAGGCGTGTCGCTGCGCAACGTGCGCGTGCTCGACCGCGGGCATGCGTACGGCATGGAGACGAACGGCCCGGCGGGAACGATTCTCGCGGCCTCGCGCGTGGATCTCGCGTTCGACCTGCGCCGCCTCCCTTGGTCGCGCGCCTCGCTGCTGCGCGGCGTCACGGCGGTGGATCTGCGCTATCCGCGTCTGCCGCGCGGCTACTACGTGCCCGATTCCATCGAGTTCCCGGGGCGGACGGATTTCCACGAGACCGACGTGCCGCTCATGCTGGATCTGCCGCGTCTGCAGCCGTTCCGCGTCACGCTCGTGCATCCCGAGATTCTCGGCGTCTCGGCGCCGCGCGTGGAGGCGGCCGCCGTGGAGACGCGGCCCGGTGCGCTGCACGTGCGCGGCATCGAGCTGCGCTGGCCGGATACGGACGCGCCCATGACGCTCGTGGGCGGCGTGGAGATGGATCTTGCGGCGCAGACCCTGCACGGCGCCGTGCGCGGGCTCGCGCGCCAGCACAACATCCGGCCGCTGCTCGTGGCGCTCGACATCACGAACTCCTACCAGTTCATCGACGCCTTCACGAAGGTCGAGAAGCCCGTGGACGCCGCGTGCACGTTCGACGTCGACCTGCGGCGCGGCGACCTGCATCTGCTGCTCGACCTCCATCCGCAGGGCGGCTTCCACCACGGCGTGCCGCTCGCGCGCGTGGACGGCACGGTGGACATCCGCGTGTTCGTGCGCGACGTCTACCAGAACGCGCGCATCGTCGTGGGTCCGCTTGCCGGCACGCTGGCGGACGGCTCCACCGTGGCCGGCACGCTCGTCTACGAGAACACGAACGACGTCGGCTTCGTGGACTTCGACGTGAAGACGCGCGCTCCGCTGCCCGACGTGCTCGCGATCGCGGACGTGATGAACGACGGCACGCTCGACTGCCTTGCACTCTCGAACCGCGCGCCCGCCGTCACGCTCAAGGGCCGTCTCGCGGTGGATTCCGCCCACGCGGCGCGCAACGACCTGCACGGCACGCTCGCCTTCGCGGAGGGTGCGCTCTTCGGCATTCCCCTGCGCGACGCCGAGACCGCGTTCCACGTGCGCGGCACCACCGTCACGTTCACGAACGCCGCGGCGCGCGGGCCGCGGGGCGGGCGCGTGACGGGCGGCGGCATGATCGCCGTGCCCGAGGCGTGCCGCGAAAAGGCCACGTTCGACATCGACGTCGCGGGCGAGGCGCTCACGCTCGCCGATCTCGCGCAGGTGTTCAAGTTCGACCACGGCGACCGCCGCGGCAGCGTTTCCGGCCGCGTGCGCCTCTCGGGCCCGCTGGAGACGAACGCCGTGGCGCGCCTGGCGGGCGACGGCCACCTCGAATGCCGCGACGGCCATCTCGCGCGCATGAATCTCTTCGCGGGGCTCACCGACTACTTCGCACAGCACGTGCCCGGCATCTCCGGTCTCGTGGATCTCTCGGGCGGTTCGCTCGACTTCACGCTGCGCGACGGCGCGCTGACCGTGACGAACGCCATCGTCTCCGGCAGTCTGCTCTCCGTGCGCCTGAGCGGCGCCTACGACCTCGCGAGCGACGCGCTCGACCTGCGCGCGCGCGTCACGCTCACGCGCAACGACTCGCTGCTCGGCACGCTCGCCACGCCCATCACCTGGCCGTTCTCCAACCTCGCGCAGGCGCTCTTCGACTTCACCATCCGCGGACCGCTCGACCATCCCACGTGGACGCATTCGCGCAATCCGCTG
>CAVEDG010000024.1:0-12294 GCA_963614205.1 bacterium
GCAGACCGCCCGCGGGCGCCGTCTCCTGCTCGGCGGCCGCCTCGGCCGCAGCGTTGTCGTCGACACTGTTGTCCTTGTTCTGTCCTTCGTCGCTCATGGAAAATAGTATACCATTTCCGGCGCGTTCCCGCCAGTTCGCCCCGCTGCGCGGCGTAATGGGTTGCCACGTCTGTGCTTTACAGATGGCGGTAAAATTGATACACTAGCCCGTCACGAACGCCAAGGAAAGACAAACGAACATGATGCCGACACTCCTGCTCGCGGCCGCGCTCTCGCTGAACGGCCAATGGAAACTCGACTACTTCCCGCAGCCGAACGACGGCGCGGTGCGGACTTTGCCGCTCGCGGCGGAGCTCGGCGCGAAGACGGTGACGGCGACGGTGCCGGGCAACTGCGAGCTCGATCTCGTGAACGCCGGGATCCTGCCGCCGATGGAAGTCGGCCTCAACGTCCTCAAACTGCGTCCCTACGAGGCCTACCAGTGGCTCTACACGAAGACGTTCGACGCGCCGGCGGTGGACGTGAAGGCCGGCTGCCGCGCCGAGCTCGTGTTCGGCGGCATCGACACGCTCGCGGACGTGTTCCTCAACGGCGAGAAGATCGGCGAGAGCGCGAACATGCTCATCGAGCGCCGCTTCGACGTCACGAAGAAGCTGAAGCCGGGCGCGAACACGGTGCAGGTGCTGCTGCGCCCCGTGATGCTCGACACGCAGTTCGCCACGGTCGGCGAAATGGGCGGCTCGGGCGAGCCCGGCGGCGACGCCGAGCGCTACCGCAAGGCCGCGCACATGGGCGGCTGGGACATCTTCCCGCGCGTCTTCGCGCAGGGGCTCTGGCGCGACGTGTCGCTGGAGGTCTCCGACCCCGTGCGCCTGAAGGAGTGCGTGTGGATGCTCAAGGGCCTCGACCCCAAGGCGCGCCGCGCGGACTACAAGTTCCGCGCGCGTCTTGAAGCGCCGTTCGCCGTGCTCGACGCCGCGAACCTGCGCCTCACGCTTTCGCGCAACGGCAAGACGCAGACCGTGGCCAATGCGCCCGTCTACCGCTACCACCCGATGGCCGACTTCACGCTGCACAACGCCGATCTCTGGTGGCCGAAGGGCTCGGGCGAGCCGGCGCTCTACGACGCCGTGGCCGAAATCGTGGCGGCCGACGGCACGGTGCTCGCGCGCGACGCCCGCAAGATCGGCGTGCGCACCATCGAGCTCGTGCGCGACGACATCTACGACGCGGCGCGTCCGGGCCAGTTCCTCTTCAAGGTCAATGGCGAGCCCGTCTACGTGCGCGGCTCGAACTGGGTGCCGCTCGACAGCTTCCACGGCCGCGACGCGCAGCACCTCATCCCCACGCTCGAGATGTGGCGCGACCTCAACTGCAACATGGTGCGCGTGTGGGGCGGCGGCGTCTACGAGCCGGACGCCTTCTTCGACTGGTGCGACGCGAACGGCGTGATGGTGTGGCAGGACTTCATGACCGGCTGCGGCGTGTTCCCGCAGGACGACGCCTACGCGCAGGCGACGCGCGAGGAGATTCTCTCGATCGTGCTGCGCCATCGCAACCATCCGTCCATCGCGCTCTGGAGCGGCAACAACGAGAACGACCAGGCGTTTCAGTGGTTCGTGGGCGGCCGTCTCGCGCGCAATCCGAACGAAGACCGCAACTCGCGCGTGACGATTCCGCGCGTTCTGTTCGAATACGACCTCACGCGTCCGTATCTGCCGAGCTCGCCCTACTATTCGCCGGACGTCGCGGCGCGCAAGGCGCAGCCGAGCGAACAGCACCTCTGGGGCGCGCGCGCGGCCTACAAGGTCAACTACTACACGAACAGCCCGGCGTGGTTCGTGAGCGAGATGGGCTACCACGGCTGCCCGAACCTCGAGTCGCTGAAGAAGATGATGACGCCCGCGCGCGTGTCGCCGTGGACGGAGGTCACGAACGGCGGGAAGGACCCGTTCCGGGACTTCCACTGGAACGACGAGTGGCAGCTCAAGGCGTGCAATCCCGACCTGCGCCCGGGCGTGATCCGCCACGGCACGCGCAACAGCCTCATGACGAACCAGGCGAAGATCCTCTTCGGCGAGGTCGCGCGCGACGTGGCGGAGTTCGTCGAGCAGAGCCAGACCGTGCAGGCCGAGGCGATGAAGACGTTCTGCGAGCTCTTCCGCAGCCGCAAGTTCACGCGCCACAACGGGCTGATCTGGTGGAACGTGCGCGACGGCTGGCCGATCATCTCCGACGCGGTGGTCGACTACTACGGCGGCAAGAAGAAGGCCTACTACGCGCTCAAGAATGCGCAGAAGAACCAGATCGTGTGCGTGACCGACGACCACGGCGTGTGGGCGGTCAACGACGAGCGCCGCGCCGTGAAGGGCCGCGCGAAGGTGGCCGACCGCGTGTCGGGCAAGACGCTGCTCGAGAAGGATTTCGAGATTCCCGCCAACGGCACGGTGAAGCTCGGCGAAGTCGCGTGGGCCGGCCAGGGCGCGCTGCTCGTCGAGGCGACGCTCGACGGCAAGGCGTTCAGGAACCACTTCCTCTACGGCGAACCGCCGTTCAAGTGGGCGGACGTGAAGACCTGGCTGCCGGACTACGCGGCGGAATGTGGAAAGTAAGGGAGAAGTTCAATGGCGACTCTTGACATGCTGTGCGCGATTTCGCCGCTCGACGGCCGCTATGGCGCGAAGGTCGACGTCCTGCGCGACGTCTTTTCCGAATACGGTCTCGTGAAGCGGCGCGTGGCGGTGGAGTGCGCGTGGCTCGCGGCG
Source organism: bacterium (assembly GCA_963614205.1). Taxonomy (GTDB): domain Bacteria; phylum Verrucomicrobiota; class Kiritimatiellia; order RFP12; family UBA1067; genus RUG572. Next base: position 2,766 of record CAVEDG010000024.1, read on the forward strand.
CTGTGCGCGCATCCCGGCATCCCCGAATGCCCCGCGCTGACGGCGGACGAGGCGGCGCAGCTGCAGGCGCTCGCGGACGACTTCTCCGTGGCCGACGCGCAGCGCGTGAAGGACATCGAGAAGACGACGAACCACGACGTCAAGGCCGTGGAGTACTTCATCAAGGAGAAGCTCGCGGGCACGTCGCTCGCCGGACGCAGCGAGTTCGTCCATTTCGCGTGCACGAGCGAGGACATCAACAACATGAGCCACGCGCTCATGCTGCGCGACGGCCTCAGGGCGCTGCGCGCCGCGCAGAACGAGGTCACGGACGCGATCGCCGCGCAGGCGCATGCGTTCGCCGCCGTGCCGATGCTCGCGCACACGCACGGCCAGCCCGCCTCGCCGACCACGCTTGGCAAGGAACTCGCCGTGGTCGCCGCGCGTCTGCGCCGGCAGCAGGACGAGATCGACCGCATCGTGCTGCCCGCGAAGATGAACGGCGCCGTGGGCAACTTCAACGCCCATCTCGCCGCCTATCCGGATCTCGACTGGGAGGCGCTCGCGCGCGGCGTGATCGAGGGCTTCGGGCTGCGCCAGAACCGCCTCACGATCCAGATCGAGCCGCACGACGGCATGGCGGAGCTCTTCGACGCGCTCCAGCGCTGGAACACGATTCTGCTCGACTTCGACCGCGACGTGTGGACGTACGTGTCGATGGGCTACTTCAAGCAGCGGACGGTGAAGGGCGAGATCGGCTCCTCCACGATGCCGCACAAGGTCAACCCGATCGACTTCGAGAACTCCGAGGGCAACCTGGGGCTCGCGAACGCCGTGTTCGGCTTCCTCGCGCGCAAGCTGCCGATCAGCCGCATGCAGCGCGACCTCACGGACTCCACCACGCTGCGCAACATGGGCGTGGCGTTCGGCTACGCGCTCGTGGCCGTGAAGTCCACGCTCAAGGGCCTCGGCAAGCTCGAACTCAACGCCGACCGCCTGGCGGACGACCTCGACCACAACTGGGAAGTGCTCGCCGAGCCGATTCAGACCGTGATGCGCAAGGTCGGCATGGATCACCCCTACGAGCGCCTCAAGGAGCTCACGCGCGGCCGCCGCGTCACGGCCGACATCATGAAGGACTTCATCTCGGGGCTCGAGCTGCCGGCGGACGACAAGGCGCGTCTGCTCGCGCTGACGCCGGCCACCTACGTGGGGCTCGCCGAGACGCTCGCCGCGCTCGTGTGAGCGGGCGAAGGGAAAACGATGTGTCAACCACACGGGGCGGCACGGTGCCACCCCGAAACCAAAAGGAAAAAACAAATGAAGAAGCTGATGATCGCCGCTGCGGTGGCGTGTGTCGCGTCCGTGCTCGTTTCGGGCTGCGCGAAGGAAGAACCGGCTCCGGCCGCTCCGGCCGCCGCCGCCGTGCAGAAGGCCGCCGATGGCGCGAAGGCCGCTGCCGCCGACGCCAAGAAGGCCGTCGAGGGCGCGAAGGCCGACGCCAAGAAGGCCGCCGACGCCGCCAAGCCGGCCGCGAAGTAAGTTCGCGTCTGCGATTACCGGGAAGGCGCGGGCGGGGACTCGTCCCCGCCCGCGCCTTTCCCATTCAGCCCGTCATGGCGCTTGGCTCCATTCCCCAATCCACGCTTGAGGAGATCCGCGCGCGGATCGACCTCGTGGATCTGATTTCGTCCTATGGCGTGAATCTGCGCCGCGCGGGGGCGGATCACAAGGCGTGCTGTCCCTTCCACAAGGAGAAGACGCCGAGCTTCGTGGTGCATGGCGCACAGGGCTACTACCACTGCTTCGGGTGTGGCGAGAAGGGCGACGCCTTCACGTTCGTGATGAAGCAGGAGGGGCTGACCTTCGTCGAGGCCGTGCGCAAGCTCGCGAACCAGTGCGGCGTGAAGGTCGAGGAGAAGGCCGATCCCGAGGCCGGCCGCCGCGCGCGCCTCTACAAACTGCACGCGGAACTTGCGGCGTTCTTCCGCCGTTGCCTCAAGAGCGCGCCCGAGGCCGAGCCCGCGCGCCGGTATCTCGCCACGCGCCGTCTGCCCGAGGAGGCGCTCGAATCCTTCTGCGTGGGCTATGCGCCGCTCGCGCCGGAAGCCCTGCAGACCTGGGCGCAGAAGTACGGCTTCAGCGCGGACGAGATGGACGCCGCGGGCGTGCTGCTCAGGAGCCACTATGAAAACGGCCGGCCCTACAACCGTTTCGGCGGGCGGCTCATGTTCACGATCTGCGACCGCCAGGGCCGCCCCGTCGCGTTTTCGGGGCGCATTCTCACGAACGAGAAGAAGGCCGCCAAGTACGTCAACTCGCCCGAAACGCCCATTTTCAGGAAATCCAACGTCCTCTTCGGCCTCGACAAGGCGGCGGCGCACATCGTCAAGGCGCCCGGCCGCTGCGCGATCGTGTGCGAAGGGCAGATCGACCTGATCCGCTGCCATTCGTGCGGCTTCCCGAACACCGTCGCCTCGCAGGGCACCGCGTTCACGGAAGAGCACGTGCGCATGGTCAAGAAGTGCGCGGACTCCGTCATCCTCGTGTTCGACGCGGACGGCGCGGGGCGCAAGGCCGCGATCAAGACGGGCGGCGAGTTCCTCGCGGCGGAAGTGCCCGTGCGCGTGGCCACGCTGCCGGCGGGCGAAGATCCCGACTCGCTGCTGCGCGACCAGGGCCCGGACGCCTTCCGCGCCGCTCTCGACGCGGCGGAATCCATCACGCGCTTCCAGGTGCGGACGCTGCTCGCGGCGGAGGAGCATCCGGGCTCGATCGACGCGATCGCGCGCGTGAGCCGCGCCGTGCTCGACGTCATCGCGAAGTGTCCTTCCGCCGTCCTGCGCGCCACGCTGCTCGAAGAGGCGGCGCGCGAACTGGGCGTGCCCTCCCGCGCCCTGGCGGACGATCTCGAGAAGGTGCGCACGCTGCACCGCGCCCGGCCGCGGCCCGTCGCGCCGCCGCCGGAGCCTGTCGCGCCGGCCGTCACGGCAAGCCTGATGGGCGACGGACGGCCGGAGGAGTTCTACATTGATTCGACGCCGTTCGAGACGCCTGAGCTGCGTCCGCAGGTCGTGCTGCCCTCGCCGCTGGAGACGGCGCTGTGCGAATTTCTCGCGGCGCATCCCGCGACCGACGCGGCGCTTGCGGATCTCATGGCCCGGTTCGCGCCGGCCTCGCTCTTCGCGAACGAGCTGACGCGCGCGTTCGTGGAGACCTGGCGCACGGCGGGGAACGAGGCGGCGCTGAACGCGCCGTGCGAAGCCCCGGAGGCGAAGGCGTGGCTGGAGGGCGTGCGCACGGGCGCGGTGCGCACGGAACAGTCGGAGCTCACGCCCGAGCAGATCTTGCAGGGCGAACTGCGCCAGCTGTGGGTGGCGGCCGTGCGGCGCGTGCAGGGCGACCTGCCGGCGGCGTCCTCGCCGGAGAACGACCGGCGCCGGCTCGAGCTCTCCACGCGCGCCCGCCAGCTGCTGCGCGCGCCCTGGCCCCGCGCCTCCGCCCTCATGACGCCGCTGGCGGGCGGGGGCGATTAGACGCCGCAGAATGTGGTATACTCTTCCCTATGTCGATTTACAGAACCATCGCCGTCCTCATGGGCGGCACGTCGAATGAACGCGACGTCTCGCTCGTCTCCGGGCGGAACGTGGCCGAGGCGCTCGCCGCGCGGGGCGAGTGCAACGTCCTTTCCGTCACGCTGGACGCGGACAACCTGGCGGCGCTGCCGGCGGGCGTGGACGCCTGCTACATCACGCTGCACGGCGGCTGGGGCGAGAACGGCGGCGTGCAGGCCGCGCTCGACGCGCGCGGCATTCCCTACACGGGCCCGGGCGCGCGCGCGAGCCGGATCGCCATGGACAAGATCGAGACGAAGAAGGCGCTCGACGAGGCCGGCATCCCGAACGCGCCGTGGTGCGTGGTGGGCGAGGCCGACGCCGCGCGCGCCGAGGCGGAGCTGCCGCTGCCGCTGCCCGTGGTGGTGAAGGCGCCGCGCGACGGCTCCTCCGTGGGCGTCTACGTGGTCAAGACCTTCGACCGGTGGGCCGACGCCGTGCGCAACGCCGTGCGCATCGACCGCGAGAAGTTCGGCGGCGAGGGCGAGGCGCTTGTGGAGGCGTTCATTCCCGGCCGCGAGATGACCGTGGGCGTGCTCGGCGACGCCGCGCTGCCCGTCATCGAGATCTGCGCGCCCGGCGGCTGGTACGACTACGAGGCGAAGTACACCTCCGACGCCACGCGCTACACGTTCCCGACGGACGACTTCCTGCCCGAGCTGCAGCGTCTTGCGCGCGCGGCGTTCGACGCGCTTGGCTGCCGCGGCGTCACGCGCGTGGACTTCCGCGTCACGCCCGAGGGCCGCCCCTACGTGCTCGAGCTCAACACCTCGCCCGGCATGACCGGCCACTCGCTCGTGCCCAAGGCCGCCGCGCGCACGGGGCTCGCGTTCTCCGACCTCTGCGCGCGCGTGCTGGAAAGCGCCCGCCATGACTAATCGCCGCCTCGTCAAGAACGGCGGCCACATCGGCACGCGCGCCTCCTCGCTGCCCCGCGGCCTCGTGGCCTGCCTCGTGCTCGGCCTGCTGCTGCTCGCCGGCGTGGGCTACGGCGTGATGCGCGGCACGGGCGCGCTCGCGACCGAATGGGAGAAGCAGTTCCGCATCGAGGATCCCGAGCTCGACGTGGTGATCACCACGGGAAAGATGGTGCGGCCCGAGGTCGTCACGCTGCTCTTCGGCCTCACCAACGGCGCGAACCTCGCGGAAATCCCCTTCGAGGAACGGCGGCTCAAGATCCTCGAGCGCATTCCGAACATCCGCGACATCCAGATCGAGCGCCGCCTGCCGCGCCGCGTGAACATCGCCGTGCACGAGCGCGAACCCCTCGCGCGCATCGCCTCGCCGCGCGGCCGCATCCAGGCCAACCACGTGGCCGACCGCGAGGGCGTGGTGTTCCGCTTCGCGAACAACACGTCCCTGCTGCCCATCGTGCGCGAGGCCGTCTCGCCGCCCACGCCGCCCGGCAAGCGCCTGACCGGCCACGTGGCCGCCGCGCTGCGCCTCGTGGAGACCGCCGCGCAGCCCGACTTCGCCGACCTCCGCGTGCTCGAGGTCGAGACCGCCAACAAGGACTACCTGCTCGTCACGCTCGGCAACTACGACCGCGCCAAGTTCGCCTGGGAGCACATGGACGACGACACGCGCCAGTCCCGCGACTCCCTGCGCCGCCAGCTGCGCCGTCTGCGCGACGTGATCGCCACGCACATCACGCCGCGCGCCACCACGTGGATCGCCACCGACTGGGGCACGCCCGGCCGCTTCTACGCGAGCGACCCCAACCGCAAGGGCAATCCGTGAAAGGATCCGTTTCATGAGTTCCGCAGATCCCATCGCCGTACTGGAAATCGGCACCTCCAACACCGTGCTCGCCGTGGGCGAGGCCCTGCCCAACGGGCGCGTGCGCGTGGCGAACATCGAGTCCGTCGCCTCCTGCGCCGTCCGGAAGAGCCAGATCCTCGACCTCGCCCAGGTCTCCAACCTGCTCGTCTCCCTGCTGCGGCATCTCGCCGACAACACGGACTACTCGATCGGCACGGCCAATCTCCTCGTCTCCGGCACGCAGATCCGCACGAAGGTGCTCTCCAACCAGGTGGCCGTGGACGACGGCGTGGTGCGCGAGGAGCATCTCGGCGACGTCAACGACGCGGCGCTGGCCGAGACCCTGCGCAGCGCCGACCACGTGGCGCTCGAGCTCGAGCCCATCGGCTACCGGCTCGACGACATCGACGGCATCGATTCGCCCCGGGGCATGAACGGCAAGCTGCTCACGCTGCGCTCGCTCTGCGTCTCCGGCTCGCGGGCGCGCATCCGGGACGCGCAGACCGCCGCCTTCAACGCGAAGCTCGAAGTCAAGGACAGCCAGGTCTACTTCGCCGGCACGTGCGCGGCGGCGGCGGTGCTCACGCCGCGCCACAAGCAGAACGGCGCGCTTGTGATCGACCTCGGCGGCGGCACCACGAGCTTCACCGTGTGGCACGCCGGGCATCTCGTGCAGGCCGGCGTGGTGGGCGTGGGCGGCGACCACGTCACGAGCGACATCCAGTCGGCGTTCGCGATCACCCAGCGCCAGGCCGAGCAGATCAAGACGACGGCCGCCGCGGCCCTGGTGCGCGCCAACGACGGCGCGCCGCGCATCACCGTGCCCGACCCCATGCCCGGCAGCAAGGCCGCCACGATCTCGCGCCGCGCGCTCGACACCGTGGTCAACGCGCGCCTGCAGGAGCTCTTCACCGTCATCCGCGACAAGATCGACCAGGAGAACCACCTGCACAGCCTCAACGCGGGCGTGTTCCTCACGGGCGGCGGCGCGCTCATGCCCGGCATCGTGGAGCTCGCCCGCACCGTCTTCGGCTGCGGCGCGCAGCTCGGTTCGCTCATCCCCGAAATCGAGGGCATGGACGCGCTCGTGCCGCAGCGCCCCGCCGTCGCCCACGCCGCCCACGCGGGCCTTCTCTACCTCGTGCAGCTGGAGAACCGCCAGAAACCCGGCGCCTTCGAGAGCCTCTCGCACTTCTTCAAAGGACTCTTCCGGAAATGAACGCGCTTCCCTCATCCCTCATGCTCATCGGCGTCGGCGGCGCCGGCGCCGGCATGGTCCGCGGCGTGCTGCGCGCCTACGGCCACGCGCTCCGCGCCCTCGTGATCGACACCGACGCCCAGGCCGGCGCCGACCTGCCGTTCACGCTGCTCGGCGGCAACCGCCTCGCCGGGCGCGGCACCGGCGGCCAGCCCGCCGCCGCGCGCGCCGCGTTCCAGGACGACCCCGGCTTCATCGACCGCGCCCTCGACGGCGTGCGCACCGCCGTGATCGTCACCGGCCTCGGCGGCGGCACCGGCGGCGGCGCCACGGGCGAACTGCTCAAGCACCTCCACACGCTCGGCATCGTCACCCTGATCTTCGCGACCCTTCCCTTCCCGTTCGAGGGCGAAGACCGCATCCGCGCCGCGAAGACCGCCGCCGGGCCCATCAGCCAGTATGCCGACGTCTCCGTGTTCCTGCCGCTCGACGCGCTCGTCACGCAGTCCGGCACCGACAACTTCAAGGACGCGCTGCAGCGCGGCGTGGACGTGCTCGCCTCCGGCGTCACCCTGCTCTGGCGCCTGATCGAGCGCCCCGGCTACATCCAGCTCGGGCCCGAGCATCTGCGCGGCATCCTCATGGGCTGCGGCCGCGGCCAGTTCGCCACCGCCACCGCGCGCGGCGAAGACCGCGTGCAGACGATTCTCGCCGAGCTCGCCGAGCATCCGCTGCTCGCGCGCGACGACGCGCGGCCGCCCGTGCGCACCGTGCTCGTGGGCGTGCTCGCGGGCGACGACCTGCGCCTCTCCGAACTCGGCGCGCTCGCAAGCGGCATCTCCGCCGCCTTCGGGCCCAACGCCGCGCTCGAGCTCGGCACCGTCAACGACGAGGAGACCTTCTCCGGGCGGCTCTCCGCGGTCGTGCTGCTCTTCGAGGAGCACGCCACGCCCACCACCCACCACGCGGCGCTCGCGCGCGACGACGCGCGCCTGCATGGCGGCGCCCACGCGCTCGCCGCGAACTCGCGCTTCCGCAACACCGAGAAGACCACGTGGAACGACGAGGATCTCGACGTGCCCACCTACATCCGCCGCAACCTCACCCTGGACCGCTAGCCGTGACGCGCGACGGACACATTCGCCTTCTTCCCCTCCACGTCGCGAACAAGATCGCCGCCGGCGAGGTCGTGGAGCGCCCGGCCTCCGTGCTGAAGGAGCTGATGGAGAACGCCATCGACGCCGGCGCCACGCGCATCGAGGCCACGGTCGTCGCCGGCGGCCGCACGCTCGTCTCCGTGCGCGACGACGGCTGCGGCATGACGCGCGAAGACGCCCTCCTCTCCCTCGAGCGCCAGGCCACCTCGAAGATCCGCGACGTGGACGACATCGAACGCATCGACACGCTCGGCTTCCGCGGCGAGGCCATTCCCTCCATCGCCTCCGTCTCGCGCTTCACGCTCACCACGCGCCGCGCCGAGGACGAAGGCGGCACGCGCCTCGTGGTCAACGCCGGCCAGCTCGCCGACGTCAAGGACTGCGGCGCGCCGCCCGGCACGTGCGTGGAGGTGCGCGACCTCTTCTGCAACGTGCCCGCGCGGCGCAAGTTCCTGCGCGCCTTCGCCACCGAGGAGGCGCACATCCGCGCCACCTTCACCGTCAACGCCCTCGCCCATCCCGACATCGGCTTCACGCTCATCCTCGACGGCCGCGAAACCTACCGCCTGCCGCCCGGCGCCACGCTGGAGGAGCGCATCCGCGACCTCTTCGGCGCCGACTTCACCGAGGCGCTCGCCCGGCTCGCCCCGCCGGCGAACGAGAACGCCCCCGTGCGCGTGCACGGCTACATGGAACGCCCCTCGGCCGGACTCGCGAACCGGCCCGCCGCGCGCCGCGACCAGTTCATCTTCGTGAACGGCCGCCCCGCCACGGCCGCCTCCGTCACCTACGCCCTGCGCGAAGCCTACCCGCGCACGCGCGAGGACGCGCGCCCCGCGCTCGTGCTCTTCATCGACCTGCCGCCGAACGCGGTCGACGTCAACGTGCACCCCGCCAAGCGCGAAGTGCGCTTCCGCCACCCCGCCGACGTGCGCGACGCGATCATCACCACGATCCGCGCCACCTTCGCGCCCGCCGCCGCGCCGGCCGTGCCCGCCGCGCCCGCCGACTCGTTCGTCATCCCCTTTTCCACGCCCCTCCAGCCATCGCTCCCCGTGATGCCGGTCGCCGCGCCCGTCTCCCCCGCGGCGCCGCTCCCCGAGGTGCCCTTTCCACCGCAGCCGTCCGAAGAAGGGGCGGCCGTTGTTCCACCGCCCTCCGAGCCGCCGGCGCGCCTCTGGAAGTGGTTCCACGTGCTTGCGCAGACCTCCACGGGCTACGTGCTGCTGGAGACGGACGCGGGGCTCGTGCTGCTCGATCCGCGCGCGGCGCGCGAGCGCATCTCCTTCGAGCGCCTGCTCGACCACGCGACGCTCGTCTCGCAGCCGCTGCTCATTCCCGAGACCGTGCAGCTGCCGCCCGCCGATTCGGCGCGCATCCGCGCCTTCAAGGCCGAACTCGAGGCGACCGGCTTCGTGCTGGAGGAATTCGGGCGCGACATCTGGAAGATCGACGCGCTGCCCGACTTCGTCTGCGGCACGCCCACGGGCGACATCCTCGCCGCCGTGGCCAAGGACATCGCGGAACTCGGCGCCAAGCGCGGCTCCGCGCGCTGGCGCGACGAGCTCATCGCGCGCGGCGTGGCCCGTTCCTTCGCCGGCGCCTCCGCCACGCTCACGCTCGAAGGCGCGCAGCAGCTCGTCGCCGAACTCGCCGCCACGAAGATGCCCTACGTCTGCCCGCGCGGCAAGCCCGTGATGCTCTTCCGCTCCCACCGCGAAATTTCCCGAAATTTTGGTCGCTGACCCATTGACGGCGCACCCGAAAAAGAGTATACTGTTTCTCGTTTTCGCCACTTCGGAGCGTAGCGCAGTCTGGTA
>CAVEDG010000025.1:0-12131 GCA_963614205.1 bacterium
GAAGCGTCCGGAACGCAAGCGGATCGCGCGCGGAGAAGTCCGCCTTGTAGCCGCCGATGAGGGAGACGGGCTTCTCCATGAGAAACCAGTTGCACTTCATCTTGCCGGGATAGCGGCCTTCCGCAATGTGGATGACGTCGCCGACCTCGGCCTTCTCAAGCGCCTTCCAGAGGTTCTTGAGCGGCGCGGCCTTCGAGCCGTCGTTCTTGTTTGCGCCCGTGGAGAGCGAGACGTAGATGTCCGCCGCCGAGAGCGACGCGGTCGCGGCGAGTGTCGCCGCACAAACGAGGATGAGTTTCTTCATTCTGGTCGTCCTTTCAAATAAGTTCTTTTGTTCAGATGCCGCAACGTCCTGCTTAATTCGCCGCGATGGGGCGATACTGGGGCACCAGGGCCTTCATGAGGCACCAGGCCACGAGGTAGGCCACGGCGCAGCAGCAGAACACGATCATGTAGCCGGCGGGCTTGCCGGCGAAGCCGCAGAACGTGAAGGCCGCGCCCTGCGTCTCCGCGTAGGTGAAGAGCGAGCCCGCGCACTTGTTGATGATGAACGAGCCAATGCCGCCGGCCATCGCGCCCATGCCCGTGACGGAGGCGATGGTGGACTTCGGGAACATGTCGCCCACCGTCGAGAAGATGTTCGCGCTCCACGCCTGGTGGCCCGCCGCGGCAAGGCCGATGAGGATCGCCGGGAACCACACGCTCACGCCCGCGAGCGGCTGCGTGACGAGCGCGGCGAGCGGGAAGAACGCGAAGACGAGCATCGCGCGCATGCGGCACATGTAGGGATTGCCGCCGCAGAAGCCCTTGTTGATGAGCACGGTGGGCAGCTTGCAGCCGTAGATCGACACCACCGTCACGATCAGGTAGAGCGTGAAGATGAGCGCCTGGCCCATGCCCGTGGTCGGGCCGTGGCCCTGCTCCTTGAAGTAGGCCGGCGCCCAGAAGAGGTAGAACCACCACACGCCGTCCGTGAAGAACTTGCCCACGATGAAGCTCCACGTCTGGCGGTAGGTGAAGCATGTGAGGAAGGGAATCGGCTTCTCCTCGGCCGCCGCCGGGGCGGTCGCCGCCGTCGCGTCGACGGCCTCGTCCTGCGCGATGTAGGCGAGCTCGGCCGCGTTCACGTGCTTCGAGCGCTGCGGCTTCTCGTAGAGCCACTGCCAGAAGAACATCCACACGAAGCCCGCGCCGCCGATGATGATGAACGCCCATTCCCAGCCGCACCACTTGGCGAGCAGCGGAATCGTGAGCGGCGCCGCGAGCGCGCCCACCGAGGCGCCCGAATTGAAGATCGACGTGGCGAACGCGCGGTCCTTCTTCGGGAAGTACTCCGCCGTCACCTTGATCGCCGCCGGGAAGTTGCCCGCCTCGCCAAGCGCAAGCACCGCGCGGCAGCCGAGGAAGAGCCACACGCTCACGCCCGCGATCGTGGCCGCCGCCGCGCTGCCGGCCTCCACCGCGCGCAGCGCCGCCACAGAGTCCACGCCGTCCGTGAACCAGCACGTGGCAATGCCGCACGCCGCGTGCAGGCACGCGCCAAGCGACCACACGAAGATCGCCCAGAGATAGCCCTTCTTCGTGCCCATCCAGTCCACGAACTTGCCCGCGAAAAGGCAGGCGGTGGCGTAGATGAGCGAGAACCAGGCCGTGATCGTGCCGTAGTTCGCGTCCGTCCAGTGGAACTCCGGCTTGATGAAGTCCGGGAACGTAAGGGACAGCACCTGGCGGTCGAGGTAGTTCACCGTGGTCGCCACGAAGAGCAGCGCGCACATGATCCAGCGGAATTTCGTCATTGTCTTCATAGTTGGTAGTTGGTAGTTGGTAGTTGGTAGTGGGAGTTGGGAGTTGGTAGTTGGTAGTTGGTAGTTGAGAGAGGGGGCTATGGGCGGCGCGGCGCGGGCTTGGGTTTGGGCTTCTTCGCGCACATCACGGTCTTCGTCTTGCCGGCGGATTTCTTCGCGCCCTCGGCGTCGCCGCCGAGGAACTCCTGCACGCGCTCCATCGTCTCGGCGCTGAGGATGTGCTCCATGAGGCAGGCGTCCTTCTCGGCGTTGCGGTCGCTCACGCCGAGCTTGAGCAGAAACGCCTTGAGCACGGTGTGGCGGCCGAGCACGTGCGCGGCCACGCGCGCGCCCTTCTCCGTGAGCTCGATGTTGCCGTAGGGTTCCTGCGTGGCGAGGTCGAGCTTCTTGAGCTCGCTGATCGCCTTCACCACGCTCGGCATCTTCACGTTCAGCGCAAGCGCCACGTCGCGCACGCGCGCGGCGCCCTTGTCGCGGATGAGAAGGTGGATTTCCTCCAGGTAGTCCTCAAGCGATTTCGTCATCGTCATTGCGAAACCTCCGTTGCCGCAGTCTCCGCAGGCGCGGCCGGCGCGATTTCCTCCGCCGGCGCGACCGGCGCTTCCGCCATGCCGCGCGTGGGATTGCGCCTGGCGAATTCCTTCGCGAAGGCGCGGTACGCCTCGGCGCCGCTGCACGAGGGATCGTAGAAGACGACGGGCTGGCCGTAGCTCGGCGCCTCGCCCGTGCGCACGTTGCGCGGAATCATCGTCTCGTACACCTTGTCGCCGAAGTGCTCGCGCACTTCCTCGATCACGTCGCGCGAGAGGCGCGTGTTGGCGCTCACCATCGTCATGAGGATGCCGTTGAGCTCGAGCGCGGGATTCGCCCCGTTCGCCTTGAGCCGCGCGATGAGATCCTGCATCACGCCAAGGCCCTCGAGCGCGTAGTACTCGGCCTGCATCGGCACGAGAATGCCGTCCGCCGCCGCGAGCGTGGCCGTCATGAGGATGCCGAGCGAGGGCGGGCAGTCGAGCAGGATGTAGTCGAACACGTTCGCGTCGCGGATCGCCTGCAGCACGTTCCGCACCACCTGGAGGCGGTCGGGCCGCTGCGCGAGGTCGATCTCGCTGCCGGAGAGGTCGACTTCGGAGGGAATCACGTTGAGGTTCTCGTAGGGCGTGGGCTGGATCATGTCCGCGATCTGCTGCTGCCCGATGAGGCAGGGATAGAGCGACACGCCCGGCTGCGGCTGCAGGCCGAGACCCGTGGTCGCGTTCGCCTGCGGGTCGAGGTCGATCACGAGCACCGTGCGCCGCTGCTTCGAGAGCGCCGCCGCCAAGTTCACCACCGTGGTGGTCTTTCCCACGCCGCCCTTCTGGTTGGCCACCGCCACCACGCGCGTTCTGATTTCCGTCGCCATCGCTACACGTGCCTCACAAGTTTGAAGAACCGATCCTGAAACTGCTCGAAGACGCCCTTGCGCCGCAGGAACGCGCCCAGCTCCGGAATGAGCCGCGGATTCGCCTGCGCCTTCTGGAACGCCGTCTCCACCTCGCCCAGCAGTTCGGGCGCGAGCGTACCCATCTCCACCCGCGTGCGCGCCGCGTCGAACTCGCGCACGTTCACGGGAATGGACGCCTGCGCGTGCATCCAGAAGAAGTGGATGAGCGACACGTCCCACGGCTTGTCCACGCCCTGGATCACGACCGCGAAGGCGTCGTTCTTCTCCGCCACGTCCGCCAGCACGCGCGCCGTCACGGCCTCGAGCGAGTCGGTGACGACCTGTTCGGAGAACGCCTCCTGCGAGAGCTTGTAGCCGTACTGGAGAATGTGCACCGACTCGGCGTGCGCCTTGAGGAAGTCGAGATACGCGCGCGCCTGCGAGCCGAAGCCCTCGAGGTCGTCCTGCGCGTAGGCGTCCGGCGTGATGATCGCGGGCTTGTGCGCCTCAAGCCGGCCTTCGCGCACGCGGATCTTGCCGGGATCGTCCGGCAGCTCCGCGAGGTGGCGGTAGGTGATGCGCGTCTCGCCGAAGGTCTCGAGGGCGCGCGAGGGCGCGCGCACCACGTTCGTGTGGTGCACGGCGTACCAGAAATCAAACTGCCTTGTGCCTTGCTGCATCGAAACCGTCCTACCGCTTCCGCTCCGGCATTCTGCCCGTGGTGAAGTACTGCTCCACCTCTTCCAGCGTGCGGCCCTTCGTCTCGGGCAGGAAGAACGCGGCCGTGATGAAGTAGATCACCGTGAAGCCGGCGAGCACGAAGAACACGCTGCCGTTGTCGTTCGTGGCGGCGCACCACTTCGGGAACACCGTGGCGATGCCGGCGGAGACGCCCTGGTTGATGATCATCGCGATCGACATGCCCGTGGCGCGGATGCGCGTGGGCATGAGCTCCGTGAGCGCGAGCCACACGCACACGCCCGGACCCACCGCGTAGAACGCGATGAACAGGAAGAAGAACACCGTCGCGAGCACGCCCGTGGTCATGGACGCGGCCACCCAGCCCTTCGAGATCGCGAGGAAGATCGCGCCCACGCCGCAGAGCCCCACGATGATGCCGCCCGTGCCGAGCTTGAGCAGGAACTTGCGCCCCTTCCTGTCCACAAGCGCGCACGCCACGACCGTCATCACGCAGTTCACGATCTTGATCGCGGCGTCGGACGCGTTGGCGAACACGCCGTGCATGCCGGTCTTCTGGAAGATCGTCACGGTGTAGTTCAGCACGGAGTTGATGCCCGTCGTCTGGTTGCACGCGAGGATGACGACGGCGAGGACGAACGGAATCACGTACTTCTTCTGGAACAGCGAGTCGGTCGCCGCCGCGTTCTGCGCCTTCTCGGCCGCCGCCGCCGCGTCCGCCGCGACCATCTCGTTCAGGATCTCCTGCGCCTTCTCCGGGCCGTTGTTCGCCGCGAGCGAGGCGAGCGCCTCCTCCGTGCGGCCGCGGCGGTAGAGCCAGCGGGACGATTCCTTCAGCTTGAACGCGCCGAAGAAGAGCACGAAGCCGGGGATGCACGAGAAGAGGAAGATCATCTGCCAGGCCTGCACCCACGCGGCGATCTCGGCCGGCGCGAACCACGTCTTGATCTGCGCGAACGTCACGGCCGCCGCCTCCACGCCGTTCTTCACGGCCGCCGCGTCCACCGCGCCCTTCGCGTCGCCCATGAAGTAGGTGACGACGAAGCCGATGCCCGCCACGAACACAAGGCCGATCGTGAGCAGCAGCTGGAACATGCCCGTGCCCTTGCCGCGCGAGTCGGCGTCGAGGCATTCCGCGAGATACATCGGCACGATCACGCCGAAGAGGCCCGCGGCCGCGCCCTGCAGCGCGCGCCCGCCCACCATCATCCAGAAGTTGCCGCCCTCGAAGAAGCCCGAGGCGCAGATCACCGGAATCGAGACGAGGAAGAGCAGCGCGGAGGCGATGATCATCTTCTTGCGACCGAACCACTCGGCGAGCACGCCCGCCACGAGCGACGAGGGCAGGGACCCCCAGAGCGCCATGCCCACGATCCAGCCGATTTCGTTCTGCGTGAACGTGGACGTGCGCTCGATGTACGGCAGCGCCGCGGCGATCACCCCCACGTCCACGCCGTAGAGCAGGCCGCCGAGGCCCGCCATCACGAGCAGAAACTTCGCGTATCCCTTCACCGTCATGACCCGCTCCTATTCCTCTTCCTTCGCCTCGGCCTTTTCCTCGGCTTCCTCTTCCGTCTCGATCTTCATCTCCGGGAACCAGCGCTTCGCCCACTTCGCGCAGTCCTCGAATCCGGCCACGGCCTCCTTCACGAGCACGGGCGCGAATTCGGCCGCGCCCTCCACCTCCGTGTAGAGGAGATTGAGCGTGAGCGCCGCGCCGAGCATCTGCTTCGACCAGGTGAGCGGCGGCGTGCGCAGCGTGTCGCGGCCCTTGCGCACGAGGCTGTTGAGCATCTGGTTCATGTAGCCCACGTTCTCCGTCTTGCCGTAGAAGCGGCTCCAGGCGATCACCTGCTTGGACCCCGCCACCTTCTTGCCCTTCACGGTGCGGAAGGCCTGGATCGTGATCTCCTTCGCGTTGACCGCCACGATCTCGCTGCCATTCCTGAACCTGAAGCCCTTGCCCTTGGCGATAAACAGCTTCTGGAGCTCCTCCATGTACTGCACCTTCGTCATCTGCTCGCGCACTTCGTCGCGGCCCTCGGGCGTGGTCGTCTCGTCGAGCATCGCCTGCAGCTGCTTGAGCGCGGGCGCCCAGTCGAGGTACTTGAGGCGCGCGTCGACGAGCTCGGTGAACTTCGCCTCGGCCGCCTTCGTCTCCTCCGCGGCCTTGGCCTTGCGCTCCTCGGCCGCCTTCGCCGCCGCGGCCTCCTTCGCCGCCTGCTCGGCCTTGGCCTTCGCCTCGCGCGCGGCCTTGTCGATCACGCGCTTGATCTGCTGCTGGGCGGAGCGCACGAGCGACACGCTGCGCGTGCGGATCACCGCCGCCTTGCGCTGCGTCTGCTCCACGCACTTCATGCCGCGCATCGTCTCGAAGCCGTCCACGAGCTCCTGCGAGAGCTTGGCGAGCGCGCGCACGGCGTCCGCGTCTTCCTTGTCCTTGAGCGCGTCGAGCGCCTTGCCCTTGCGCAGCAGCAGAATCACGTTGCCCTGCACGCGGATGTCCGCCGCGCGGCACGCCCACACGTCGGCCCACAGCTCGACGAACTGCTTCACGGCGGCCGGCACGTTGGCGTCGTCCGCGGCCTTGTCGTCGGCCTTCTTCGCGTCGTCCGGCGCGGGCGCGGCGGCCTTCGCGGGCTCGGCCTTCTTCGCGTCCTTCGCCGCGGCCTTCGCCACGGCGTTCGTGCCGGCGGCCTTGGCGTCGGCCTTGGCGACGGCGTTCGTGCCGGGCGCGTTCGTCGCGCTGTTCGCGGCGGTCTCGGCGGCGGCCTTCTGCTCCGCGGCGGCGGCGTTGGCGGCGGCCTTCGCCTGCGCGGCGGCGGCGATGAAGAGCTGGTTCGTGTAGTCGATCGCCGCGGCGACGTCCTTCGTGGGCGGCGCCTCGAGATACGGCTTCACGAGCGCCTGCATGTCGCTCGGCACGGCGGTCTTCACCTGGCGCACCGCGTCGGCGATCTCCTTGTCGCCCTTCGCCACGAGCGCGTGGAAGTCCTCGCCGAACTTGGCGATGGACTTGAGCGTGGTCTCCACGGCCGTGCGCGCCTTGTCGCGCGTGTCCACGAGCGCCTGGTGCGCCTCGCGCTTCACGCGCGCGTCCTCGGCGTGCACGTACCAGATGAGGCCGCCCACCACGGCGCCGATGAGCAGCAGCAGGCCGAGCGCCACGAGGCCCACGATCATGCCCACGCTCAGGCCCTTCTTCTTCGGCGCCTCCTCGGCGCCTTCGCCCGCCTCGCCTTCCGCCGGCAGGCCCTCCACCGCCTCGAGCTTCGCCGTCTCCAGGCGCGCCGTCTCCTCGGGCGTGAGGTTCATCTTGATCTTCGCGCCCTTGATCTTGATCTTGGGCCCGGAGGACTTCGCCGATTTCTTCACCGGGCCCGCCTTGGCGAGATAGCGCTTGAAGTCGCCGAGCAGCGACTGGTAGGTGGGATAGCGCATCGAAGGCTCCACCTCGAGCATGCGCATGATGATCGCGTCGATCTCCGGCGGCAGGTCGGGACGCACCTCGCTCGGCTTGCGCGGCGGCCCGTTGAAGCGCGCCTTCACCACTTCCGTCGCGTCCGCCCCCTCGAACGGGGCCACGCCCGTGAGCGCGTGGTAGAGCGTGCCGCCCAGCGAGTAGATGTCGGCGCGGTAGTCGATCTTCTGGCGGCGCACCTTCTCGGGGGAGATGTAGTAGGGCGTGCCCCAGATCTCGTTCGCGTCGCCCTGCATGGCGGCGAGGCCGAAGTCCACGAGCTTGGGATTGCCGTCCGCGTCGATGAGCACGTTCTCGGGCTTCACGTCGCCGTGCACGAGGCCCTGCTCGGCGGCGAGCGCGAGCGCGTCGGCCATCTGCTGGCCGATGGTCATCACGCGCACGGGGTCGAGCGTGCCGGGATTCTGCTCCATCTCCTTGTCGAGGGAACCGCCGCTCACGAGCTCCATCGCGATGTACGGCATGCCGAGTTCCTTGCCGAAGGAGTAGATCTGCGCGATGTTGGGATGGTTCAGGCGCGCGGCCGCCTGCGCCTCGCGCTGGAAGCGCTCCACGAACGCCGGGTCGTCGCCCAGCGTCTTGAGCATCACCTTGATGGCGACCTTGCGGTCCAGCATCTTGTCGCGCGCAAGGTACACGCCGCCCATGCCGCCGTGGCCCAGTTCCTTCTCCAGCACGAAATGGCCGAAGTCGGACGGCGTGGGAATCATCTGTTCATCGTTATCGCTCATGGATGGAAACTCCGCTCGTCAGAAAGTTCTTCTCGTGGAATTGAATTACGACCCAACAGTATAGCACATTTACGGCGTTTCCAGCACGTCGATGCCGCTAAGGGAGCCGAACATCTCCCTGTCGTCGAGGTGCCAGACGACCTCGCCCTTCTCGTCGAACTCGAGCACCTGCCAGCCGCGCTTCGAGTCCTTGAATTTGCCCGGAATGACGACTTCAACCTCGCGACCGGTGAACTCGAGGCGGGCGGGGCCGACCCAGCCGGACGGCGCAAAGGGCATGTCCTTGTTCAGGAACTCCTTCTTGACAATCGTCCACGTCTTGCGTTCCGCCTCCGGCAGACCCGCGTCGACGATCAGGCGATTGTGCCACGTGGAGGTGACGTCCACGGCGATCTCGTTCGCGCCGTCCTTCAGCGCATCGGTGAGGTCCACGCGGAACGGCGCGCACCAGAGCTTCGCCACCTCGCGGCCGTTCACCGATACCCGCGCGCAGCTCGACGCGAGCTCGCCCAGGTCGAAGACGATCCGCCGCGCGTCGCCCGCCTTGAACGGACGCTCCACCGTGCGCACGTAGCGCCGCGTGCCGGAGAAGCCCTTCTCCTCGCGCGTGCCCGGCAGGTCGCGCCAGAGGCCGAGCGGACGCGACCAGCCATCCAGCCGCTGTTCGCCGCAAACCGCCGCGTCGAAGTCCGAGCGCCCCGTCTCCGGCTCCATCATGCGGAGCCGGCCGTTCTTCACGTAGACGAAGCGGCCTTCGCCCGGCGCCAGCGCGAGGGCGAGCGGCTTGGGCCAGTCGCGCAGCGTGACCGTGCCCGCGAACGGCGCGCGGAAGGCCGCGAGGAAGTAGATGCTCTCGTCGCCGTCGCGCCGGTGGTACCAGTACGGCAGGCCCGCCACGTCCGACGCCCAGTCGGGCGTGAAGGCGCCGCGCACGATGCGCCCGCCCTTGGCCGCCAGCGCGGCGAGGCGCTTCTCCGTCTCCGGCAGCAGGAACGTACCCTCCGGAATCCACAGCACGCGGTAGCTCATGCCGTCCGGCAGCACGAAGCGGCCGTCCTTCACGTCGAGCCGCGTGTCGAGCGCGTCGCGGTTGAGGTAGTCGTACTTGTAACCCGGGCCGAAGCGGTCGCCGTGCTCGTCCGGCTTGTGGCCGAGCGCGTCGCCGAGATACCAGAGGATGTCCACCACGGCCTTGCCGCGCTCCAGTTCGTGTCCGCACACGGCGAGATAGCGCGTAAAGCCGGGCATGAACGGCCACCAGGTCTGCAGGCGCAGGAACGGCGTGCCGATGCCGGAGCCAAAGCTCGAGCCCGGCGGCAGACCGCCGACGACGGGATTGTGCGTGTAGGTGTGGAAGACGAGATGCGTCATGCCGCGGCTGAAGTGGACGTTGGCGTCCTCCTTGCGCGCCTGCAGCGTTTCGTCGAAGGTGAGCTGGAAGCTCGTGAACGCCTCCGCGCTCACGCGGCGCTTGCCGTAGAGGTGCGCGGCGGAGACGCAGGGGCGCAGGGGCTTGAAGTTGTGCGAGGTCACGAAGCCGTTCTCGTTGTCGAACGGACTCCAGAATTCGCACATGGGCTCGTCGGCGTACTTCCAGAAGCGCAGCAGGTCGCCCGTCAGCACGTCGCCGAACGCCGTCTCGTACTGCGCCGTCATGCCGTTTGCGTGCGCGAGGCGGGCGATCGTGCCGTAGTAGTTCTCCTCCACGAGGCGCGAGCACGTGCGCCGCCAGTCCAGCAGGAAGCGCTCCGTCTCGGCCTCGCTCTTGAGCACGTAGCCGAACAGGGCGGGCAGCCACGGCCGCAGCGCGTAGCCGTTCAGGCGCTGAAACTCCTCCTCCATCCGGGGCGTCCAGCGCGTGGGGCCGCACTCCCAGCTGTCGACCACGAGGCCGGCGATCTTCCTGCCGGCGAGCGGCCCCCTCTGGAGACGGCCGACGTAGTTGCTGAAGACGATGCCGAAGCCCTCGGCGGCCATCTTGTCGCATTCCCATCCCGTCGCCTCGGCGGGGGCGGGCGCGTTGCGCCGCTTGGCGTTGCAGTGGCCAAAGACGAGCGTCGTCGTGCCGTCCGTCGCCGCGGGCGCGGCGTTCGTCTTCATCGCCAGGTCGCGCAGCGCGAGGCCGGCCTTCGCCTCCCAGTTGTCGAGGCGCGCGGCGGCGGAGAGGCTGGCGGTGAAGAACGTGAGCGGATGCGCGTGCGTGACCGTGAGCGTCCAGGTCTTCGCCGTGTGGGGCTCCAGCGCGAACGTCATGTCGGAATCGCGGTCGTACCACGCGCCCTGCGGGCAGGCGCGGTCGAGCACGGTCCGGCCGTCGGCCGTGAGGCGGAAGCGAATGCCGGGCTCGTAGCACCAGCCGTGGTTCATGCGCTGCGGATTGGGCAGGATGAGCGAACGCGCGGTGACGGGCGCCTTGAACGTGAACACGCGCACGTCGCCGCGCGTCGTGACGGAATCGGGCTTCAGCACGCCCGTCGTCTCGCCCGGCGGCGCGGGGAAGGTCACCATGCCGATTTCGCGATAGTCGTCGTCGGCGTCGAAGCGCGGCCGTTCGCCCGGACGGAACGCGACGAGTTTGCGCATGGCCTTCTCCTTCGGCACCCACGGGCCGCCGCTCATCGACCAGCCCGGGCAGTTCTGCATCTTGAACGTGAGGCCGTGCGCGGCGCACTGGTCGGCGAGGTGCGCCACGAGGTCGTCCCACTTCGCGCTCAGGCAGGGGATCTGCTCCTTCACGCCCGGCCAGGCGCCGCCGAACTGGCCGTGGAAGAACTGGATGCCGCCCATGCCGGCCGCGGCGAGCGCCTTCACGTCTTCCGTGAGACCCTCCTTGGAGGCGTTTCCGCCAATGAGATGGAACCAGGTCTCCGGGGCGTCGCGCGGCTCCACGGCCACCTGCTGCCCCAGACCCCTAATCGGCAACAGAGCTCCGGCGAGCGCCACTCCGGCAGCCACCGCCGCCAACACGCGCCGCCGCGCCGCCGAACGCTTCGACAGACGCTTCGCCGCGACCATGTTCAGAAATGCTCCTCTCATTGCTTGACCTCGATTTGCAGAATCTTTCTGTGTTCAGAGCATAGTCTACCAAAAGCCCCCGCGACTTGGCAAATTCGGAGGAACCCGCGTGAGGGGTACGCTGACGGTTCTCGTCCGCGTCCTCCGCCGCGACGGACGTCCTCCCGCACCCCGCGTGCCCCTTCGGGCGTCCTCCGGCCTTCGCCTGGCGGACGGCCTTCTCGTGCTCCGGCCGGACGTAGAGCCCGCGCAACCTGCCGCCTTCGCGGAACGTAAAGATGAGCTTGCGATGCCCCACGCCCTCGGCGCAAAGCCTGCAACCCCTGCGCGTGCAGGGCGAGTGCGTGTCCGTGAGCGCCCCCTTCGCGACGGGGAACGCCCAGGCGAAGGACGCGAACGCCTCCGCGAGGGTGACGGAGCGGCGTCCGGAGCCGTGTTCCCGGTCGCCATGGGGAGACGGCGCGGACGGGGTAGACGGTTCCGGCGTCACATTCCTCCACATTTCAGGACGTGGGGTTCCGGCGCGGGAACACGAGGCCCGCGTCAGGTCGCCACGCCCCCTGCGGACGCGCCTTCATCGCACGTCCGAGGCTCTCCGCCTTTACCCTCCCCCGACCGCTGACCGATTACCTATTTTATAAAAACATGGTTGCACTCACCACACCAAATTTGATACCATATGCACCACAAGCCAACGACAACAACAACACCCATGAAACCCGAACTCAAACCGACTCTCTGGCGGACGGCGCGCGCCCTCGCGAACGCCGACCGGCTCAAGCTTCTGCACTTGGTCTACGAAGCGCAAAGCCAGCACGACGTCACGGAACTGGCGAAGAAGATGAATCTCGCCGTCCCGACGACCAGCACCTATCTCCGCGCACTCAACGCCCGCGGCCTCATCAGCGTCGTCCGTTCTGGCCTTCATGTCTTCTACGGAACGAGCTCCGACCGCTCGCTACCGGTCGCCGCCGCCA
>CAVEDG010000026.1:0-12027 GCA_963614205.1 bacterium
GCGAAGGGGAGTACTGGAGGCGCAACGACTCCGCGAACGCGTTCTTCGTGGACAAGGTGACCGACTACTACCGCTCGTTTGCCGCGCTGGTCGCGGACAACCCGAACGTCATCGGCATCAACGCCAACTACGGCTGCCGATCGGCGGCGGCGATAGAGGGCGATGCGAAGCGGGCGATGAAGCTGATCTGGTCGGCGCCCCGGATGGCGGCGTTCAACGGCCAGCGCCGGGCGGCGGGGGCGCCGGAGGTCACGCCGGCGGACGTCGCGACGGATCCGAAGCTGTTCACGGACTACTCCCGCTTCATGGAAAGGCTGAACGACCGGCTCATCCGGCGGGTCAGCGAGGCCATCCGCTCGACGGGGTATCGCGGGCACCTGACGTTCAACGTCAACTTCCATCCGATCGAGAACAAGATGTCAGGGCAGTCGTTTGCCGAGTATCTGCGCATCGGACGCGACCTGGGGCCGGCCTCGCTGTTCCACGAGACAAGCGAGCGCTATTGCGTGTCCTTCGTGAAGTGGCTCGCGGCCGCGCGCACGTTCGGGCTTCCCTATGGCGACGAATGCTGCCAGCCGCCGCCCACGGACGAGCACGCGATCTTCGCCTACATGTGGATGGGGATGATGCAGTGCTTCGAGGCGAACTACTGCCAGTGGTGGGGCGGCCGCCCGGCGCCGCAGAACGTGGCGCAGCTGAAGGCCTACCACCGGCTTCTGTTCAACGCCGACTACATCAGCGATCCCGTGTGCCTGGCGATGTCGCTCCAGACGGGGCATGACGAGATCTCCGAGACGGCCAGGCATCCGCTCCACACGCAGTCGATGGCCCACTACGGCCTGGCGAACTGCCTGCGGGAGCTGAACGTCAACGCGGACCGCTACATGATCGACGAGTTCCCGGAGCTGGACGGCGCGGTCAAGTCGCGTCTCCTGGTCGACGACATCGTGCGCGCCATGCCCGGGAAGATGGCCGACCGCATCGAGCGCTTCGTCCGGGCCGGCGGCGTCTACCTGGCGTCGAGCGAGACGGACGGCGTCAACGGCGGCGCGTTCTTCAGGCGGTTCGGCGTCGCGGACGTCAAGTCGCTGGAGAAGAAGGGCACGGCCGTGCGCTCTTCGGAAGTGCCCTTTGGCGAGGGGCGGCTCGTCATCTTCCACGGGTCGTGGGCCCATGGCTGGGAACTGGGGCGGCCGGATGACATGCGCGCGGAGTTCCTGGCGCTGCTGACGCGGCTCGGCGGGTTCACGCCGCATGTCCGGAGCTCCGTCAAGAACGTGCCCGTCACGCCGTATCGCGCGAAGGACGGGGCCGTGCTGGTCTCGACGATCAACACGTCCTGCCTCGAGCACGACGTGCGCGTCGGCGTCTCGAAGGAGCTGTTCAAGCGCCAGCCGTCCGTGCGCGACCTGGGCACGGGACTCGACCTGCCGGTCGTCGACGACGGCCGCTACTGGTCCGTCGACACGACCGTCCCCGCGATCAACACGACCGTCCTGCGGGTCTGCGAGTGATGGGCAAGAAGTCCGCTGTGCTGGGGATGAGGGGCGGACGCCCCCTACGGCGGGAGATTTTGGTATAATGTCCGCGAACAGGCAAAATGGACTGTAGAAAAAAATGAAAACGAAGCAGATGAAGGAACTTCTTGTCCTTGCGCTCGCGGCGGCGGGCGCGGCGATGGGCGCAAACGCGATCGACCTCGAGGCGGGCTTCAAGGCGCCGCCGAGTTCGGCGAAGCCGCAGGTCTGGTGGCACTGGATGGCGGGCAACGTCACGCGCGAGGGCATCACCGCCGACCTGGAGGCGATGGCCGACGCCGGCATCGGCGGCGCGATCCTCTTCGACGCCGGCCTCGGCGCGCGCTGGGGCGTCCCGGAGGGCCCGCTCGAGTTCAACACGCCCGAATGGTACGACACGGTGAAGTTCGCCGCGACGGAGGCGAAGCGCCTCGGCCTCGAGCTCGGCATGGCGAACTGCTCCGGCTGGGCGAACTCGGGCGGCCCGTGGAACACGCCCTACTACGCCATGAAGACCGTCTGCTTCACCGAGACCGCCGTCAAGGGCGGCGCCGTCAAGGTCGCGCTGCCGCAGCCGGAAGACAAGGTGGGCTTCTACCGCGACATCGCCGTCGTCGCCTTCCCGACGCCGGCGGAGAAGTTCGCGGTCGCGGACTGGGACTTCAAGTGCTTCTCGAACGGCGGCCGCAAGTACGACGTGCCCGACACGCGCGTCGCCCCCGCCGCCGCCACGGTGCGCCGCGAGGACGTCCGCGACCTGACGGCGAGCTTCAGGGACGGCTCTCTCGCCTGCGAGCTGCCGGCCGGCGACTGGACGGTCCTGCGCGTCGGCTACCGCGCCCTTGACCGCAAGAACGGCACGGGCTCGCGCCGCGGCAAGGGCCTCGAGTGCGACAAGCTCTCGAAGGAGGCGCTGCGCATCCACTGGGCGAACTACGTCGAGAAGACGGTGGCGGCTCTCGGCCCCGCGCTCGCCGGCCCGAACGGCGCGCTCAAGACCGTGCTGAACGACAGCTACGAGGTCGGCACGCAGAACTGGACGCACGGCTTCGAGAAGGAGTTCGCGCGCCACGCCGGCTACGCGATCACGCCGTGGCTGCCCGCGCTGTGCGGCCGCGTCGTCGGCTCCGTCGCCGAGACGGAGCGCTTCTACCGCGACTTCCGCCTGACCGTGACGGACGCCTTCGCCGAGAACTACGCCGGCGAGATGCGCCGCCTCGCGCACGCCTGCGGACTCCAGCTCGCGATCGAGCCCTACGGCGAGATCCCGTCCGACGACCTCCTCTACGGCGAGCACGCCGACATTCCGACGGCCGAGTTCTGGGCGAAGCTGGACAGTCCGCACTGGGTGCGCCAGGCGGCGTCGATCGCGCACGCGAAGGGGCGGCGCATCGTCGCGGCGGAGTCCTTCACCACGAACGCGGGCGAGGGCCGCTGGCAGAACACGCCGTGGAGCATGAAGGCGCGCTGCGACTGGGTCTACTCGGAGGGACTGAACCGCATCATCTACCACCGCTTCGCGCACCAGCCGTGGCTCGACCCGATCCGCCTGCCCGGCATGACGATGGGCCCGTTCGGCGTCCACTTCGACCGCACGCAGACGTGGTGGAGGCAGGCGAAGCCGTGGCTGAAGTACCAGCAGCGCTGCCAGTTTCTGCTGC
The DNA here is from genome assembly GCA_963614205.1 of bacterium. Classification (GTDB taxonomy): domain Bacteria; phylum Verrucomicrobiota; class Kiritimatiellia; order RFP12; family UBA1067; genus RUG572. The sequence continues at coordinate 3,179 of CAVEDG010000026.1, forward strand.
AGGCGGGCGAATTCGCCGCCGACGTCGCGTGGTATTGTCCGACCGGCTACCTCTACATCAACTGGGGCGGCAATCCGCACAAGATGCCGACGCCGGTGCCGGCGGGCTTCACGTACGACTTCGTGTCGGACACGACGCTCGCGGAGATGAAGGTCGAGGACGGCGCGCTCGTGCTGCCGTCCGGCCAGCGCTATCGCACGCTCGTGCTGCCGGAGAAGGCGTTCGAGCTGCTGCCGGGCTCGCAGAAGGGAATCGCGCGGCTTCGCGCCGCCGGGGCCGACGTCCTGACGTTCGAGGAGGCGAAGGCGAAGCTCGCCGCGCGGACGCCCGACGTCGCGTGGCGCGCGAGCGACGGCGGCACGGAGGCGAAGCTCAACTGGATCCACCGCCGCGACGCGGCGGCGGACTGGTACTTCGTGGCGTCGCCCGTCGAGAAGGCGGCGCAGCTCGACGTTGCGTTCCGCACGGCGGGGCGCGTGCCCGAGCTCTGGAATCCGGAGACGGGCGACGTGACGAAGCCGGTCGCCTACGCGGCCAGGGACGGCGTGACGACGGTGCGCATCGCCTTCGAGCCGTGCGCGTCGTGGTTCGTCGTGTTCCGCGCGCCGGAGAGGGGAACGCCGCCCGCGGCGCTGCCGAAGGCCGGCGCGTGCGACGCCGAGACGCCGCTGAAGGTCGCGCTCGGCGCGACGTCCGTCACGCGCGCGCCCGTCGCGGGCGGCTGGACGCTCGAGTTCCCGGTCGACTGGTATTCGGGCGGAGCGGCGACGAAGACGGCGACGCTGGCGGCGCTCGCCGACTGGACGACGCTCGCCGACCCGGACATGAAGTACTTCTCCGGCACGGCGACGTATCGCAAGACGGTGAAGGTCGCGCCGCCGGCCGCCGATGCGCGCCTCTTCCTCGACCTCGGCGACGTCAAGCACTTCGCCGACGTCACGGTCAACGGGAAGGCGTTCCCGACGCTCTGGAAGCCGCCGTTCCGCGTGGACGTCACGGACGCCGCCGCGTCGGGCGCGCTCGAGCTCGTCGTGAAGGTGACGAACCTCTGGCCGAACCGCATCATCGGCGACGACTTCCTGCCCGAGGACTGCACGTTCGAGCCCGGCAAGCCGCTGATGGAGCGTCACCTCAACGGCTGGCCGAAGTTCGTCCTCGACGGCAAGCCCAGCCCGAGCGGCAAGCGCACGTTCACGACGTGGAAGCACTGGACGAAGGACGACGCGCTCCTGCCCTCCGGCCTCCTCGGCCCCGTCTCGCTCCTGACCGCGCGGTAGCCGGCTTCGGCCTTCCGCCGTCACCACACAAGAGCGGTAAACTGTGGTATACTATTCGCCACATTTTTTTCCAATCAAGGAAGGGCCGCAATGGACAAGAAGGCATTAGAAGAGATCGAAACGCAGTTCAACGAGACGCTGGAAAAGCCGTCCATCCCGCTGGACGAGATGGTCGCCCTGATCACGGACAAGGAGAGGGTTCCGGAGAACAAGGGCTCGGACATGGCCGTGCGGCTGATGAACGCGTTCGTGGAGCGCGAGGACTTCTCCGGCGCGTTCGCCGTGGTGCTGAAGTGCCGCGCGCTGCTGGATTCGAAGCTGCAGGGCGTGGCCGTGCGCGACGCGCTGAAGAAGACCACGAAGGACCGTCTGCTGCTCTCCTTCATCGACGGCGTGCGCTTCGAGGCGCGTCCGCTCAAGGAGGCCGCGGGGCGTCTGGACCGCCTGCTGTCGTTCCACAAGGGCGCGCTCGTGCTGAGCGGCGCCTGGGGACTCGGCGAAGTGCGCGCGGTCGACTACTTCTACCGCCGCGTGACGGTGGACTTCAAGGTGCGCAAGGGCCATCAGTTCACCTACGACGCGGCGTGCGAGACGCTCGTGCTCGCGCCCGAAGACCACATCCTCGTCACGCAGAAGGCCGATCCCGACCGCGTCGCGGCGCTCGTGAAGGACTCGCCCGCCGAGTTTGTGAAGGCCATGCTCAAGAGCTTCGGCGACATGCCCGTCACGCGCCTGGAGGAGCTCTGCGCGCAGTACGGCTTCGTGAAGCAGGCCAACTGGAAGAAGTACTGGGACGCCGCGCGCGCCGAGCTGCACAAGGACAAGTTCATCGAGATTCCGACCCGCCGCGCCGAGCCGCTGCACCTCAAGACGGCCGTGGAGGACTACGGCGAAACCTGGTACAAGGCGTTCGCGCTGCAGAAGGACCCCAAGTGCATCCTCTCCAGCGTGCGCGAACTGCAGGCCACGGGCCACACGAAGTCGCTCGCGGAGGAGGAGGCCCATGCCACGCTGCTCGCCACGCGCCTCGCGTTCGCGCTCAAGGCCGCGCGCGGCGTGGACGACGCGCTCTACGCGCGCATCGCCTTCTGCATGAGCGACCTCGGGCTCGACCTTGAAAGCGTCGCCAAGGCGCGCGCCTATCTGTGGGCGCAGGACGCGCACGGCGTCGAGCGCTATCTGCAGGCGGCGAAGACGCTGCCCGCGCGCGAGGTTGGCAGTCTCGTCACGTTCCTCACGCTCGAAGACCGCGAGGGCACGAAGGGCCGCCTCTTCGCGAAACTGCCGGAGATGTGCTTCCCGCTGCTCTCCGCCACGCTCTCCGCGTTCCGCGCCGATCCCGACTGCGGCGACGCCGTGGCCGACCTGCTGTGCAAGCCCACGGCGCCCGCCACGCTCGTCACGCTCATCCTCGGCCGCCACGACACCAAGCCGGAGGAGTTCTACCGCGAGCGCCGCGCGTTCGACACGCGCGAGGCCGTGCCGGGCGAACCGAAGGTGGCCAAGGGCTGGGAGCGTCTGCCCGAGTTCGTCGCGCTGCTCATGCACGCGATCGCCCTGGGCGAGGGCAAGCAGAGCGGCGAGACGCTGCGCATGCAGAACATGATTCGCCGCCTCTTCGCCGACCAGAAATGGCTTGAGGGCATCTTCAAGCAACTGCAGCCCGCCGACAAGGCGCTCTTCTTCGAGCGCTTCCAGGCTTCGACCACGTGGGATCCCTCCACGCACCACATGATCGTGGTGCGCATGACGCACATCGTGCCGGAGCTTGCCGCGCGCCAGGTCGCCCCGAAGAAGGTCGAGAAGATCGAGCGCATCACGTCGATGCGGTCCTACGCCGAGCGCCAGGCCGCGTACGAGAAGCTCGTCAAGGTCGAGATCCCGGCGAACACGAAGCGCATCGAGTTCGCGAAGAGCTACGGCGACCTTTCCGAAAACGCCGAATACCAGTACGCGAAGGACGAACAGCGCGCCCTCATGCAGAAGGAATCGCTGCTGCAGAAGGACCTCAACGAGGTCAAGGCCGTCAACTTCGCCGACGTCACGGCGCCCACGAGCGCGTGCCCGGGCTCGTGCGTGACGATCGCCACCGCCGCCGGCGAGACGCGCGTCTACACGATCCTCGGCGAATGGGACAACGACCTCGAGCGCGGCATCATTTCGAACAAGACCAAGCTCGCGCAGAACATGCTTGGCAAGAAGGCCGGCGACACGTTTGAACTGCCGGATGCGGACGGCAACGTCTCCATCGCGACGGTCACGGCCGTCGGGCCGCTGACCGACGAACTGCGCGCGTGGCTGGCGGAGACGCCGGCGGCCGTGTAGACCCGGAAAGAGGAGGCCGAGCTCCATGAGCGCGAAGAAGAACGAATCCGTGAAGAAGGCCGCGCCCGCGAAGGCCGCGGCGAAGCCGTCCGCGAAGAAGCCCGCGGCCAAGCCTGCGGCTCCCGCGAAACCGGCGGCGAAGAAGCCGGCCGCGCCCGCGAAGAAGCCCGCGAAGCCGGAGATGAAGAAGCACGAGAGGCCGGTGCTGCCGCCGCCGATCGAGTTCTCGCCCGATCGGGGCGCGAAGGTCATCACGGGCAAGAACGGCAACAAGTACGTGCGCAAGCCGATCACGGTGGTGGACAAGACGCCGAAGGTGCCGCTCAAGAAGCCGGAGGTCATTCAGGAATTCGAGAACCACAGCCAGGACATGGCCTTCTCCTTCGCCGAGCGCATGAAGGAGCGCGCGCGCGAAGCGGCGCAGGCCTCGGCGAACACGGCCACCGGCGTGCGCCTCACGCGCCGCCCCACCACGCGCACGAAGGGCGAGGCCTCGCTGCAGTTCCCGGCGACCGATCTTGCGGAGTTCCGCAAGCGCCTTCTCATCCTGCGCCAGGAAGTGCTCGGAAAGTCCACCACGCTCAAGACGGTCGCCCTCGAACAGACGAACGACCACGGCAGCGAGGACGAGGACGGGTCCGACGCCTTCATGCGCCTGCAGGATCTCAGGCAGGTCGAAACGCGCAACAAGATGGTCCGGATGATCGACGAGGCCCTCAACCGCATTGCGGAGGGCAAGTACGGCATCTGCGAAATCTGCGGCCAGCTCATTCGCAAGCCCCGTCTGCTGAATCTGCCCTTTGTGCACACGTGCATGGAATGTCAGACGGCGATGGAGCGGCGTCACCACGGTAGACGCTGATGCTGCGCCGCTTCGTCATGACGTTCGCCGTCGTCGTGAATCTGCTCCTCGTGGACCAGATCGCGAAGGCGGCCGCCATTGCCGCGCTGAAGGGGCGCGCGGCGCGCGTCGTGCTGGAGCCGGTCTTCAATCTCGCCTACGTGGAGAACCGCGGCTGCGCCTGGGGCCTGCTGCAGGGCCACGTGTGGCCGCTCGCCGTCTTCGCCGTCTTCGCGCTCGCGCTCCTCTTCTGGAAGCGCGAAAGCGTGTTCCCCGCCGGTCGCCTTGGCCGCGTCGCCGAACTGCTGCTCTACGCCGGCATCATCGGCAACCTGATCGACCGCGTGGTGCGCGGCTATGTGGTGGACATGTTCGACGTCCACTGGGGTGCGCATCACTTCCCCTGCTTCAACGTGGCGGACGCCTACATCACCGTGGCCGCGACGATTCTCATTCTGGTGGCCTTCTGCACGCGCGACAAGGAGGCCGAGCCGACGGGCGAGGAGGCCCTGGGCGATGGCCGCGCGTGAGGCCTATCTGCTGGCCGGCGCCACGGCGAGCGGAAAGTCCGCCGCCGCCGCTCTTCTCGCGCGCGAACTCGGCGCCGCCATCCTGAGCGCCGATTCCATGCTCGTCTACCGCGGCATGGACGTGGGCACCGCCAAGCCCTCCGCCGCCGAACGCGCGGAATTCTCGATGGGCGGCATCGACCTCGTCACGCCCGCCGAACACTTTTCCTCCGGCGCCTGGCTGCGCGCGGCGGCCGCCTGGCTCGACACGATTCCCGCCTCGCGTCCCCTCGTGATCGTGGGCGGCACGGGGCTCTATTTCTCCGCGCTTCTGCGCGGGCTCGACCGCCGCTGGATGTCGCCGCCGCCGGAATATCCCGTGCTCCAGGCGCCGCGCGACGTGCTGCACGCCCGCATTGCGCAGCGCCTCGACGCGATGTTCCTCGACGGCCTCGCCGCCGAAGTCGCCACGCTGCGCCGCCTCTATCCCGTCTGGTCCGACACGGCCTCCGCCGCGATCGGCTACAAGGAGTTCATCGACGGTCTGCCGCCCGCCGCCGTGCGCGAGAAGATTCTCGTGCGCACGCGCCAGCTTGCGAAGCGCCAGGACACGTGGTTCCGCCACCAGGCCTCGCCGCTCTACGTGCCCATCGGCGCCACGGCCGAGGAAACCGCCGCCCGCGTCAAATCCCTCTGGCTCTCCCACGGCCCCTGGCCCATTTCCCTCCCACTCCGCAATCCGCACTCCGCCCCAAGCACTCCGCACCAAGCACCAAGCACCAAGCACTAAGCACTCAGCACCAAGCACTCAGCACCAAGCACTCCCCTCCCCAATGCTCCTCTCCGTCCAACACCTCCGCATCGCCTTTCACCGCGACGGGCGCGAAATCGTGCCCGTGCGCGACGTGTCGTTTACCGTGCCCGAGCATGGGCGCGTGGCGCTCGTGGGCGAGTCCGGCTGCGGCAAGTCGCTCACGGCGCTTTCCCTGGCGCGGCTTTCGCCCACCGACCGCGCCACCGTCACGGGCGAGATCCGCTTCGCGTCGCCCGCGTCGCGCGTGGCGTACGTGTTCCAGAATCCGGGCGAGTCACTCAACCCCGTGATGCGCGTGGCGGCGCAGATCCGCGAAGCGCTGCCCCGTGAGATGTCGCGCACGGCGCAGGACGCGCGGATTCTCGAGCTGCTTGCGCGCACGGGGCTGCCCGATCCGGCGCGCGCGGCGCACGCCTACCCCTGCGAGCTGTCGGGCGGCCAGCAGCAGCGCTGCATGATCGCGATGGCGCTTGCGGCCGCGCCCGACCTCCTCGTGGCGGACGAACCCACCACGGCCCTCGACGTCACCACGCAGAAGCAGGTGCTCGAGCTGATCGATTCGCTGGCGGACGAAACGGGCATGGCCGTGCTGCTCATCACGCACAATCTCGGCCTCGTGGCCGGGCGCATGAACGAGGTCAACGTGATGTACGCGGGGCGCATCGTCGAACGCGGCCCCGTGCTCGACGTGCTCGCGCATCCGCGCCATCCCTACACGCGCGGCCTGCTCGCCGCCGTGCCTGCGCTCGACGCGCCGCGCGACGCCCCGCTTGCGGACATCCCCGGCACCGTGCCGCCGCCCGACGCCTGGCCGACGGGCTGCGCGTTCTGGCCGCGCTGCGCCGCCGCGCAGACGCGCTGCCGCGAAGAGCAGCCGCCCGAACAGACTCGCGGCGCCTGCCGCTGGGCCTGCTGGAGCCGTTCCGCAGAAACGACGTGAGAAGGGGGACTCGGTGCGCGTCAGATGCGCGCGATTTCGTGGGAGAGCACGGCGAGGGACTCGGCCAGGTCGACGCGCTGCACCACGATGCCCTCCGGCACGTCGAGCGGTTCGCACGTGAAGTTCCAGATGCCCGAGATGCCCGCCTCGACCAGTTCGCTTGCGCATTCCTGCGCCACGCCGCGCGGTACGGTGAGGATGCCGATCTTGATCTTGAGGCGCTTGACGAGCGAGGGCAGGTCCCGCATCGGGCGCACGACCACGCCGTGGAAGATCTTCATCGCCTTGGCGGGATCCGCGTCGAAGGCCACGGGAATCGAGAGATTGTGATCCGCGAAGCCGCGGTAGCCCAGCAGCGCCTGTCCCAGCGAACCCGCCCCCACGAGAACGGCGTCCGTCGCGTTGTCCCAGCCGAGCGCATGGACAATGGCCTCTTCGAGCTCCGTTGCCGGATAGCCGCGCCGCGGGCGGCCCGGCACGCCGACCATGGCCAGATCCTTGCGCGTCAGAACCTGGTCGAGCCCCAGCTTGTCCGCCAGAACTGCACTGGAAACATGCGTTTCGCCGCGCGCGACCAGTGCGCGGATTTCACGCAGGTAGGCCGGGTAGCGGCGAATTGTCGGGAGCGGCAGCGGCTCCAACTGTGCCTCGTCTTTCATGGCGCACCAGTATACCAAATCCCCGATGGCTTGACGAGCAATCTGCGTCAGTGCCACGGGCGCGGGCGGGCGGGCAGGCCCTTCGCGAAGATCTGGTTCACGAGGTTGACGTTCTCCACCATCTGGAAGTCGAACATGCCCACGCAGATGGCGTCCGCGCCGTTGTTGAAGGCGTAGGGGAAGCCTTCGCGCGGATGGATCGCGCCCGCGCCGAGCACCTTGAAGGCGATCCACGGCTGCTTGACGGTCTGCATGTAGGCTTTGAGTCCCTCGGGGTCGGTGCACCAGCAGTTGTCGTGGTTCGTGCCGAACGACGGCGTGGCGCTCCAGTACTTGCGGCTGTTGAACGTGAGCATCCAGTAGTCCGGCACGATGTCGTGGTCGAGGCAGAACTTGACCGTGCGCCATTCGTGGCAGCCGATGCCGATCGGCACGCCGAGCTTCTTCATCTCGACGAGGCAGCTGCGGAAGAGGGAGTCCTGGCCCTTGGTCGCCATGTTGTCCGTATATTCGCCGCGCATGAAGCAGCTGGCCGCGCCGCGCGCCACGCTCATTCGGGCGCCCGCGACGAGTCCCTTGGCGATCGCCTCCTCGCCCGCGCCGGGTGCGCCGTGGTAGCCGCAGTTCGTGATGAACTGGATCTTGCCGCCGTCGCGTTTCCAGTAGTCGGTCACGGTGTCGATGAGCAGCGGATTGATGATGATCGTGTTGATGCCGGCCTTCTCGGCGAAGGCGAGCGTGTGGCGCGTGCGGTCGGGCGTGTTGTACGCCTTCATGAGGCCGTTGGGCCCGCTCAGGTACTTGAGGTCGCGCGGATGCGCATAGCCGCTGATCATGCCGCCGCCGAGGATGAGGCGGCTGAGCTTGAGGCTGCCGATCTGCAGCGTCTGGTCGATCGGGTGCGTGAGCTTGTCGAGCCCCGTGAACTCGAACGCCTTCGCCGTGGCGCTCGTGACGGCGTCGACCTTCGGGCCCCACTTCCAGCGCGCGTAGAGGCCGCCGAACACCGCGAGCGCACCGCACGAGGCGAGACCGCCCAGCCATTCGCGGCGGCCGGGATTCGCGGCGGCGCCGTCCGTCTTGCGGATCTTCGCCCACGCCGCCTTCAGCAGGTCGCCGATGCCCGGTCCGGGCGCGCACGTCAGCGCGAGCAGCGCCGCCGCCTCCACGATGCGGATGTCGAGGAAGAGGTAGTGCGCATCGCCCGTCGCGTTGAGCCACGGCGGCTGGCACACGTAGTAGAAGGCCAGCAGCAGCGCGCCCGCGCCCGCCGCCCACCGCGCGAGCACGCCCGCGATCAGCCCGAGTCCGATCAGCACGAGGCCCCATTCGTTCGCGAGGTCGATCGCGCGCATGAGCGCGGGATTCGCCGCCATCGCCTTGAACAGCGGCCCGGCGAACCATTCGCTCGACCGCAGAAAGCCCTGGGCGCTCCAGCCGCTCTGCTCCAGCTTCCACACGCCCTCGTAGAGGAAGTGCCAGCC
>CAVEDG010000027.1:0-12024 GCA_963614205.1 bacterium
TCCAGGTCGCGGCGGCGTTCCAGCCACGCCAGCATCTGTTGGAACCGTGTCATGGATGGCTACACGTCGATGCGGATGATCCGGCGGATCACGAGCCAGCCGCCGGCGATGAGGGCGAGCGCGGCGCCGACGCAGAACGCGCCCGCGCGCGAGAAGAGGAAGGGCTTCATGATGCCGGGCTTGAGCATGGTCATGGCCACGCCGAGCACGAGCGGCATGAGCGACACGATCACGCCCTGCAGACGGCCCTGCGCGGTGAGCGTGCGCACGCGGCGCTCGATGCGCTGGCGGCCGCGGATGGTCTCGGAGATCTTGTCGAAGATGTCCGTGAGATTGCCGCCCGTGCGGCGCGCGATGTCGATGGAGGTGCACACGAGCGTGAGATCGTCCGAGCCCACGCGGCGGTCGAGCGAGGTGAGCGCGTCCTCGAAGGGCAGGCCCACGCGCAGCTGCTGCAGGAGCACGGTGAACTCCTGGGCGATGGGCTTCTCGCCGGCCTCCACCACGCTCTCGAAGGCCTGGTTGATCGAGAAGCCGGCGCGCAGGGCGTTCGCCATCGTGCCGAGCGCGTCCACGAGCTGGTCGTTGAACTTCGCGCGGCGGCGTTCGCGCAGGAGACGCGCGTAGCGGGTGGGCAGCGTGAACGCGAACGCGCCCGCGCCAAGGCCGAGCAGAACGCCGGCGAGCGTGGAGGCGAGGCTCGTGAAGCTGAAGAGCGGGATGAAGAAGAGGAAGAACGCGGCGAGGGCGGCGAGTCGACCGAGGCGCGCGATGCGCTTCGGCGGGATGAAGAGGAAGAGATCCTCGAACTGCCGGCTCGTCGCGGCGCCCATCTGCGTGGCGTAGGCGTCCGCGCCCTCGTGCAGGGCGGCGACGAAGAGCCCCGTGAAGCCCGCGAAGGCGGCGAAGGCGGCGGCGATCGCGCCCCAGAAGACGGCGGTGTCGGTCATGGCGTCGTTCCTCTCGCGTCAGCGGCCGCGCACCTCGAGATCCACGTCGCGGTCGTGGTCGGGATCGAAGACGGCCGTGTCGAGGAAGAGTCCGCGGCTCTTCATGTGCTCGTAGAACGTGGGGACGGCGCCGGTGGGACGGAACGCGCCGAGCACGCGGCCCTGGTCGTCCACGCCGGTCTGGCGGAAGACGAAGAGGTCCTGCATCACGATCTGCTGGCCTTCCATGCCCGTGACCTCGGAGATGGCGACCACCTTGCGCGAGCCGTCCGAAAGGCGCGATTCGTGGATGATCACGTCCACGGCGGAGGCGATCTGCTCGCGGATGGCGCGCGAGGGCAGGTCGAGGCCGCTCATGAGCACCATGGTTTCCAGGCGCGAGATCACGTCGCGCGGCGAGTTGGCGTGCACGGTGGTGAGCGAGCCGTCGTGGCCGGTGTTCATGGCCTGGAGCATGTCGAGCGCCTCGCCGCCGCGGCATTCGCCCACGATGATGCGGTCGGGGCGCATGCGCAGGCAGTTCTTCACGAGGTCGCGGATCGTCACGGCGCCGCGGCCCTCGATGTTCGGCGGGCGCGCCTCAAGCCGCACCACGTGGGGCTGCGCGAGGCGGAGCTCGGCCGCGTCCTCCACGGTGACGATGCGCTCGTCGTGCGGGATGAAGCCGGAGAGCAGGTTGAGAAGGGTGGTCTTGCCGGAGCCCGTGCCGCCGGCCACGACGATGTTCTTGCGCATCATCACGCAGGCGCGCATGAACGCGGCGGCGTTGTGCGTCCAGGTGCCGAACCGGATGAAGTCCTCCGCCGTGAGCGTGCGGCGCGCGAACTTGCGGATGGTGAGCGTGGGCCCGGAGAGGGCGAGCGGCGGGATGATCGCGTTCACGCGCGAACCGTCCGCCAGGCGCGCGTCCACGTAGGGCTGCGATTCGTCGATGCGGCGGCCGAGGGGCGAGACGATGCGCTCGATGATGGCGAGCACGCTCGCGTCGTCCGTGAACTGCAGGTCGGTGAGCTCCAGGCGGCCGCGGCGCTCCACGTAGACCTGGTGCGGCCCGTTGACCATGATTTCGGTCACGGAGTCGTCGGCAAGCAGGTCTTCGAGCGGGCCGAGGCGCAGCGCCTCGTTGAAGACTTCGCGCTCAAGGCGCGCCGCGTCGAGATCGGGCGGCAGCCGGCCGCTCTTCGCCACCTGGTCGACGATCTCGTGGATCTTCTCGACGGCCTGCTTTTCGAGGCCCGCCCGATCCACGCCCGCCACGGTGAGCCGCTTGAGGTCGAGCCGCGCGATGAGCTCGTGCTGGATCTGCGCCTTGGCCTGGCGCAGGCGCGACTGGAAGACCTCGTTCAGCGGTCTCGCCGGCGCCTCGCGCGCCTGCGCATTCTGCGGGGGGCGCGGCGTGGACGGCGGCATCTCCGTCTTGGGCGGCTCCTCCACCTGCTCCTCCGCAGGCGACACGCGGATGAGGGAGCCGCCGATTTGAATGACGGCGTCGGGCGTGAGCGTGACGACGTCGGCGATGGGTTCGCCGTTCACGTAGGTGCCGTTCGAGCTGTCGAGATCCTGCAGCGTGGCGACGTCGCCCGCGAGCACGAGGCGGGCGTGGCGGTCGGAGACGTCCGGATAGGGCAGATGGATGCGGCAGCCGTCGCCGCGGCCGATGAGGTAGGCGCCGTCCGTGGCGCGCAGACGCCGGGCGGAGACGTTGTCGGGCAGCACGACGTCGATTTGGAAGCCCATGGCTAGCGGCCTCCGATCTCAAGCTGGCGCTTCGTGTTGAGTTCCTCGATCTCGCTGCGGATCTTGGCGAAGTCGACCTGCGGCAGCTCCTTTTCGTAGGAGGTGTCGTTGCGGTTGCGCAGGGAGAGGGAGAGCCGGCCGCGGATCTGTTCGGCGAAGACGAGCATCTCGGCTTCGCGTGGCGTGACCTCGAGCGTGACGGTGGAGTAGGAGCTGCCGCCCGCGGCGAGCGTGTGCGCGCTCTTCGCCGTCTCCTTGCCCGTGGCGAGCACGAGCACGTTCTGCAGCATTGTGCACGTGACGAGCTCCTGCACCACGGTCTTGCCGTCGGCGGCCGTCTTCGGGAAGGAGAACGTGCCGATCACGTCCACGTGGTCGTTCGGGCGCACCATGCCGCTCACGGCCGCGGCGCCGGAGGCGTTGATCGACACGGCGCGCATCTTGCGCCGGATGTCGCCCGCGAGGCCGCCGCCCAGGGGATTTCCGCCCTCGACGTCGGACCAGAAGAGGATCTCCTTCGCGCGGCGGCCCGTGACGAGACGGCGCCCCACGATGTCCGGCACCTGGGCCTCCGTGAGCGCCTGGCCGCGCAGACCGCTTTCCGGCACCGCGCGCAGACGCAGATCCTCCTTCTGGATCACGGTGCCGCTCGGCATGTCCTTCTCGAAGCACAGCACCTCGAGCGTGCCGTGGCGGGCGGCGAAGTCGTCGCGCAGCCGGCGGTACTCGGCGTCCTTGGCCGTGAGGTAGGTGCGCGTGAGCAGCGCGGCCAGCAGACCCGCGACGAGGGCGATGACAAGTACGATCTTCTGTTTCATGGATGCCCAACAGTATACCATACTTGGGTGTTCGTGTGGCGGCCCCCGTTGCCGATTTTGCCGGGTTGACCGCCTAACGTTCTTTTGATAGACTAGCCTTGTTACGGGTAGTTTTCGGGACACGGAGAGTTGGCGTGATGCGGGTGCATCAGGCGGCACTGCCGTTCAGGTGACCGATTCGCGGGTCTTGAAATTACCACAAACAACAAAACAAGGAACTACACAGCATGAAGAAACTCATGATGGCGATGTCGCTTGCGGCGCTTGCCTGCGGTTGCGTGTCGGTCAACAAGAACGATGGCGGCAACTCCAATCTCAAACTGCATACGGTTCGGGATGCGATGCATCTGAAGTATGAGGTCGGCAAGGATCGCGTTGCGGGCTGCGACCAGCTCAACTGCCTCTTCGGCTTCATCTACTGGGGCTCCACGGCCCACACGCCCGACCAGAGCGAGTTCGGCTTTGGCGTGCGCGCCCGTGTCAAGGATGGCGCGTATGCGAATGCGTGCGATGGCGCGAAGTGCGACCAGATCGTCGCTGCGCGTTACAAGATCACGGTGGATGACTACTTCGTCTTCCAGAAGGCCAAGGCCGAAGTCAACGGCTTCCCGGCCCGCGTGACGAGCGTGGAAGTGATGGACGGCGTGAAGTGCCCGCCGCCGCCGCCGCCGAAGAAGTCCGCCGCTCCGTGCGGTTTGCTGCCGTTTTAAGGCAGTGTTTCTCCGCTCGGATGTTCTGAGCGGTTTACGGTAAAGTCCGCATCCGTCTGCGCCGTCGCGCAGACGGATGCGGATTTTTCCGCTCTCATGACCGGACGATGGCGGGGACGTGGGCGAGAGGCCCGCAGGGGCTACTTTCGGGCGGGGAAAGGCGCGATCGACATGTCGGCGACGGTGCAGACGTCGTCGGGGTGCGCCTTGACGATTTCGAGAAACGCCGCCGTGGCGCCTTCGGGCGCCGGCACGCCGCGCTTCGGCGACTTCTTCGAGAGCCGCACGTTCGAGAACCAGAAGACGTCTTTCCCCACGTGTGCGCCGTGCGCATCCTCGAAGCGCACGTGCACCCACACGGGTGCGCCGCCGCGCGCCATCTTCACGGCAAAGGCCACGCGCCGGTCGCGCGCCGGCACCGTGCAGCGTCGCGTCGCCACCACCGGGCCCAGCGTTGCGGGCGACACGGGCGCCGTTTCGACGGTCTCTTCGGCCGCGGGCGGCGGAACGTCGGGCACGACGATCTCCGGCGCGGGCGTGGCGGTCGGCGCCGACGTCAGGCGCAGCGCGCACCACGTGCCCGCCACCGCAAGCAGAAACGCCCCGGCGATCACGGGAAGATTCAGCGCGCGCCGCCGCGCAGGCAAGGTGGTCTGGGCGGTTGCAGGCGGCGCTGCCGGCGCCACGATGACCTGCGGCGCGGCACGCTTCACGGGCCTTTTCCTGTCCGCCTTGCCGAAATGCTCCGCGCCGCGCACGGCGCCGCGCGCCCGCTCCTCCGCGCGCGCCCGCACCCATGGCGCCTCGTCGAGGCCCTGGCCGTGCATCTTCGCGCGGTAGCCCTCGAAGTCGAAGGGCGTGGTGCGGAACGACACGACGCCCGTCTCGTCGTCGTAGAGGCAGTAGCTGCTGCGCGGTTCGCCCGCGCGCGGATAGCCCACGCTGCCGACGTTGACGAGATAGCGCTTGCCGGGCTCGAGCACGAAGTCCATCGGCTCCAGCGCATGCGGTGCGCCGCTGGCGCCGCGCACGAAGAGGCCGGGCTTGTGCGTGTGCCCCACGAAGAGCAGAGGTTCGCCGCGCGCCGCCCAGGAGGCCACCGCGTCCCTGGGCTCGATCACGTAGTCGAATCTCTCGGGATGTGCGAAGTCGCCATGGGCGCAGGCGAACGCGCCCGTCGGGCCCGTGAACGCGCACGTGTGCGGCAGATGCGCCAGCCAGTCGAGCGCGGAGGCGGCGAGCGCGGCGCGGTGGCGCTCCACGGCCGCCGCCGCGAACGAGGTGAAGTCCTCCACGGGAAAGCGCCCCGACACCGCGTCGTCGTGGTTGCCCGCGAGGCACACGTGCGCCCGGCGGTAGACGAGCTCCAGCGCCTCGACGGGCTCGGGCCCGTAGCCGAGCACGTCGCCCAGGCAGACGATCTTCTCCGCATGCGCGTCCGCCGCGTCCGCCAGCACCGTGCGCAGGGCGGTCGCGTTCGCATGGACGTCGGAGAGGATCGCGTAGCGCATGGCGGTTGAAGACTCAGAGGGCGCTGCCGGGCACGAACGTGCCCACGTCGCGGCCCGCGAAGATGCGGTCGAGCACGTGCGGCTGCGCGGCGTTGGCGATGACGACGTTCGCGCCGCTGCGGGCGGCGTTCTGCACGGCCTTGAGCTTCGAGTCCATGCCGCCCCTGGAGAGCGCGCCCTTTTCGCCGGGCTTCACGAGCTTGAGCGCGTCGCGCACTTTGCCGATCGCGGGCACGCGCGCGCCGGCCGCGTCGAGCAGGCCGTCCACCGTGGTGAGCAGCACGAGCGCGTCCGCGTGCACGAGCTTGACGATGAGGGAGGCGAGCCAGTCGTTGTCGCTGAAGGAGAGGCCTTTGAGCTCTTCGTCCGCCACGATGTCGTTTTCGTTGATCACGGGGACGATGCCGGCGCGCACGAGGTGGTCGAGCGAGCGGCGCAGGTTGGCCACGCGGCGGCGGTCGGCGAAGTCGGAGTGCGTGAGCAGCACCTGGCCGATCTTGACGTCGCGCGCGGCGAAGAGGCGTTCGTATTCGAAGATGAAGCGCGCCTGGCCAACGGCCGCGCACATCTGCACGTCGGAGACCTCGGTGGGGCGGGCCTTGAGCCCCAGCGCCTCCACGCCCGCCGCCACGGCGCCCGAGCTCACGAAGAGCACTTCGAGCCCCGCCTTGCGCAGCGCGCACACGCCATCGACCACGCGCCGCAGCGCCTTGTAGTCCGGCCGCCCCGACTTCGTGGCGATGGAATGCGTGCCGACCTTGACCACCACGCGCCGGGCGTCCTGCAGCACGGCGCGTTCCTTCATCAGATTGTTCTGTTCGTTCATGTCATTACCGTAAATGGGATTCTCCGCGCGCGGGTTCAGGCGCTACAGATGCGCCAGCATGTCGCGGATCGAGCGTTCGCGCGCCTCGATCACCTCGCACAGGCGGAACTGCACGCGCGCGCGGTTGAGGTTCTGGCCGGGCTGGCGCACCTTGAAGTAGCGGTCGCCCGCGAGATAGTCCTGGAAGAAGCGCAGGCCGAGCTCGAACGGCAGCAGGCGGATCGCGTCGTAGAGAGACGCGCGCTCGGCGTCGGTCATGAACGAGCCGGCCTCCTTCAGGTAGCCCTTCATGAAGGCGGAGAAGAGCGTTTCGTCGAACGTCACCTTGCCGAGGTTGAGCTCCTCCTCGCCGGCGGGGTTGCAGATCGAGCGCACGGCGTCGCCCACGTCCACGTGCATGAGGCCGGGGGAGACGGTGTCGAGGTCGATCATCGCCGTGCCCTTGCCGGTGAAGTCGTCGATCATGATGTTGTTCACCTTCGGGTCGCCGTGGAACATGCGCTTGCGCAGTTCGCCGCGCGCCTCCGCCCGTTCCAGCGACACGGCGAAGTCGCGCCGCTCCTCGATGTACTTCGCGAGGCGCTTCGCCTCCATCGAGGCGCCGAGCAGCGCGCGCGCGTTGTCCGAGGCGAGCGTGGCGTCGTACTGCGCGAGATAGCCGCTCGTCACGTGGAAGCCCGGCAGCGGGTCTTCGATCTGCGCCGGGTCGAGGTCGCTCACGAGGTAGTGGAAGTGGCCCAGCGCCGCGCCGCACTCGAGCGCGTGCTCGGGGCTCTGCGCCGTGTCGAACGCATGCGCGGAGAGGATGCGCGTGATCACGCGCCACACCTGGCCGTCCTCGTCCGTCACGAAGTCCGCGCCGTCCTTCGTCTTGACGATGCGCGGCATCTGCCACACGCGGTCGTCGCGGTCGGTGAGCGCGTCGGCCTCGAGCTTCGCGTGGCCGTGCTGCGTGAGCACGTGCATGTTGCGCATGATGGCCTCGGGGTTGGTGAAGACGGCGCGGTTCACGCGCTGCAGCACCACCTGCGTCTCCGTGAACGTGTTGCGGAAGACGGCGAGGAACGTGTCGTTGATGTTGCCGTTGCCGAAGGGCACGAGCGTGACGAGGCGGCCTTCGACGGCGAACTTGTTGATGAGAAGGGCGAGTTCCATGGAGGGTGTCCTTTCGTGCTGCGCGCCGGGTCTAGCGGAGCGGCTTCATGTACATGAGGCAGTGCGAAATCGTCCAGGCCCATTCGGCGGGCATGCGCTTGAGCTCGTGGCCGGCCCCCCAGGTGTCCGTGTAGAGGATTTCCTTCTTCCTGTCGTTGTAGCCGATGATCAGGCGCATGTGGCCGCCGCGCGCCTGCGGGATGTCGGGTTCGGGATAGGTGCCGAGCGTGACGCCCCAGAAGAGCGGAATGCCCTTGTTGACCTGGTCGTGCACGTCCTTGAGGAAGCGCGTGAACTTCGAGCGCTGCGCCCCGTTCACCTTCATCTCGCGCAGCACCTCGGGATCCATCGCCTTGTCCACGGCGGCGGGGGAGTACACGACCATGCTGCCGCTGCGCTTGACGTAGACGTCGTCCGTGATTTCCTTCTTGCGCAGCTTCTTCGCGGCCTTGTTGTAGTTCTCCACTTCCTTTACGAGGCCGTCGATGCGCTCGTTCACGGGCTTCTCGAAGTCGCCGTAGGTGACGACGGTCGCGAGCTTGTACTTCTTGCCGATGGCCTGCACGGAGTCCTTCATGCCGCGCGTGGTGGTGCCCGCCTCGGCGGTGGTGCCCGCCGCCTGCGCGATCTCGTGTTCGTCCACGTCCACGCCGTAGTAGCGCAGCACGCGCTCGCTCGCCGCCGCCGAGCAGTAGCCTTTCTGGCCCTGGTCGACCATGGGCACGCCGTCGATGAACACGTCGCCGCGCGGATCGCGGATCACGTTGTCGACGATCTTCTTCGCGCCTTTCGCCGCCGCCGCGCCGCCGGACGTCCCGCCGGATTTCCCGCCGGCGGCGAGCCGTTCCGGCCCGTCCACCGCGAGGCGCACGAAGCCCGCCTTGAACGTCCCCGCCTTGCTGCCCTGCTGCGCGTAGCTCCACGTGAGCTTCGCCACCGTGGGAATCTTCGTCTTCGGCCATGTCTGCGCCTTCTGCACCGTGCCGGGCTTCGGCGCGCGCTCCTTCGCGATCGGCGGCGCCTTCGCCCCCTTCGCCGTGAGGTGGCCGCGCGTCTCCTTCACGAGCTGCGTGAAGGCGTCGCGCGTGAGCGCCGGCGCCTCCTTGCGCGCGCGGCGGCGCAGGCTCTTTCCATCCTCCGTCGCGAGCGTCTCGATCCGTTCCGTGCCGGCCGTCGTGTAGAGCAGCAGCTCCACGCGCGCCACGCCGCCCGCCTCGCCGAACGCGACCTTCGTCTCGTACACGGGCAGGCCGTTGAACGTCACCGCGCCGTCCAGGCGCGTGTCCGCCCCCGCGCGGTCCGCGGAGGTGAACTGGAAACCCTGCGCCTCGTGCCGCTTCACGAACAGCACGGGGTCGGACGTCCAGAACGCCTCGTCCGCAAGGTCGTTTCCGATGTCGTAGGCATCCGCGTCCGTTTCCGCCACCGCGCACCACGCGCCGAGCGCGAACGCGCCCAGGCCCATCAGTCGTTTCAGCGTCATCTCAGCGCCTCGCTTTCCTGGTTTTCTTCTTGGGCGTTTCGTCGGCCGCCGGCACGAAGTCGACGAGCCGCCGGTCGAAGTCGACCTTCTCCACGCGCACCATGAGCTTCGCGCCCACGCGCCACGTCTTGCCGCCGCCCACGAGCGCCTCGGCCGCTTCGTCCCAGCGCAGGTAGGCGTCCGACAGCTTCGACACGTGCACCATGCCGCCCACGGCGAGCGCGGGCAGATCCACGAACACGCCGTAGCGCGTGCACTTGGAGACCACGGCCTCGAAGCGGCCGCCCCTCTCGCGCTCCAGCACCTGCTGCAGATAGCGGTACTTCTTGATTTCGTCGAGCGCGCGCTCCGCGTCGTCCGCGTTCTGCTCGCGTTCGGAGCAGTGCAGCGCGGCCGCGTTGAGCCAGCCGAGATCGAGCCGGCCGCCCGTGCCGGCGAGCCACGACGCGAGCTGGCGATGCAGCACGAGGTCCGGATAGCGCCGGATCGGACTCGTGAAATGCGCGTAGTACTTCTTCGCGAGCCCGAAGTGGCCGATCTCCTTCGCCGAGTAGAGCGCGCGCTTCATCGCGCGCAGCACCATCACGGAGAGCGTGCCTTCCAGCGGCGAGCCCTTGATCTTCTTCAGGAACTTCGCGAGGTTCTTCTGGTTCGAGAGGTCTCCGCACGCGATGCCGAGCTTGGCGAGGTTCGCGCGCAGGTCTTCGAGCTTCTCCGCGTCCGGCGGTTCGTGCAGACGCGCGAGGATCTTCACGCCGCGCGTCCAGAGCTCCTTCGCCACGGCCTCGTTCGCCGCGACCATGCACTCCTCGACCATCTGGTGCGATTCGTCGTAGGGACGCACCTCGAGGCCCGTCATCATGCCGTGCTCGTCGATCTTGATCTCGACTTCGGGCACCTCCATGTCGAGCGCGCCGTCCGCGAAGCGGTTCTTCCGCAGCTGCTGCGCGAGCGCGTGGATGCCGAGCAGCGCCTTGCGCGCCGTGGCGCTCAGCTTCTTGACCTTCTCGCCGCGCAGCTCCGCCATCACCTGTTCGTAGGTGAAGCGCGCCTTGCTGCGGATCACGCTCTTCGCGAACGACCGCGCGATGCAGCGCCCCGCCGCGTCGAACGTGAGGAAGGCGGAGAAGGCGTAGCGGTCTTCGTTCGGCACGAGCGAGCACACGCCGTTCGAGAGCTGCTCGGGCAGCATGGGCACGACCTTGTCCACGAGGTAGACGGAGGTCGAGCGCGCGTAGGCTTCGCGGTCGAGCGCGCTGCCGGGCGTGACGAAGTGCGAGACGTCGGCGATGTGCACGCCCAGCACGCGGTTCCCCGCCTTGTCCGTTCCGAGCGAGAGCGCGTCGTCGTAGTCGCGCGCGCTTTCGGGGTCGCACGTGAAGATGAACGTGCGCCGCAGGTCGAGCCGCTTCAGCGGCTTCGCGGCAGCCCTGCCCTTCGGCGCGGTATTCCCCTCCGGTGCGCCGAGCCGAGCGCCCACGCGCTCGGCTGCGGCGACGACCTTGGGCGGGAAGGTCTCGGGCAGATCGTACTGCTTCATCACGGAGAGCGTGTCGAGCGACGGGTCGTCCGCCGGGCCGATCACGTCCGTGATCTCGCCTTCCGGCGCGAGGCGCGGGTTGTCCCAGCGCACGAAGCGCATGACCACGCGGTCGTTCACGCGCGCGCCCTTGGCGCTTGGCACGAGAAATTCCTGGCGGTATGTCGGCGAGAGCGGCTGCACGCGCGTGAAGCGTCCGCACGAGACGACGGTGCCCACGATCGCGCGCGGCGCGCGCGCCTCGATGCGCACGATGCGGCCTTCCGGGCCGGTCTTGCCGCCGGTCTCGCGGGCGAAGCGCGGCGGCTTGAGCGCGATCGTCACCGTGTCTCCCACGAGCGCGGTGCCGAGGTCTTCGCGTTCGATCCATGTGGCCTCGTTCGTCTGCGGGTCAATGAGAAAGCCCGCCCCGTTGCGCGCGATGTGCAGCGCGCCGGTCATCGTCCTGCCCGCGTTCTTCCCCTTGCCGCCATGCTCCTTCCGGAGTTTGTCTGCATATTTTGCCATGGGCGGTAGTATACCATATTCAAGGATTGTTGTGGGTGACGGGATCGCGTTTCCCGGCGTGTGTCTTCGGCGGGAACAGCGTTCCGGCGTTGGCGGTGGTGAGCGCGGCGAAGAGGTCTTCGGGCGTGTGGCGTTCCCGGGCGAGGCGGCGCGCGGTGTGCACCACGAAGGCCGGCTCGCAGCGGCGTCCGCGCAGCGGCACGGGCGCGAGATACGGCGAATCCGTCTCCACGAGAATGCGGTCGTCCGGCACGTAGCGCGCCGAAGCGCGCGCGAGTTCGGCGGAGGGGAACGTGGCAATGCCCGAAAACGACACCATGAAGCCGCGGTCGAGCGCCTGTTTCGCAAATGCGGGTGCGCCCGTGTACGAATGGATCACGCCGCGCAGACGGTCGCCGTGATGCCACGGCACCTCGTCGAGCACGCCGAGCGTCGCGTCGTCCGCCTCGCGCGTGTGCACGACCACGGGCAGGCCGAGTTCGTCCGCCAGCGCGAGGTGGCGCGCGAAGAGGTCGGCCTGCTTCGCGAGCGTCTCGGGCGTATAGTGCGCGTCGAGGCCGGTTTCGCCGATCGCCGCCACGCGCGCGCCGTGCGTGGCGAGCAGGTCGCGCAGCAGACGCATCTTGTCCTCCACATCGTCGAGCTGTTCGCGGTCCCAGCCGAGCGCGACGCGCCCGGGTGCGCGCAGGGCGTTCTCGTTGAGCTCCGCGTCGCCGCCGACCGCGAGCACCTGCGTCACGCCCGCCGCGGACGCGCGCGCGCAAAGCGCCGCCACGTCGTCTTTCGC
>CAVEDG010000028.1:0-11486 GCA_963614205.1 bacterium
TGGGTTCAAAACGTCGTGAGACAGTTTGGTCCTTATCCTCTGTGGGCGCAGGAAGATTGAGGGGAGCATTCCCTAGTACGAGAGGACCGGGAATGACGGGCCCATGGTGTTCCGGCTGTCGCGCCAGCGGCAGGCCGGGTAGCTATGCCCGGAACGGATAAGCGCTGAAGGCATCTAAGCGCCAAGCCTCCCCCGAGACAAGACTTCCCGCCAGAAATGGCCTCAAGCGCGGTCGTAGACCACGACCTCGATAGGCCGCGGGTGTAGGCGCAGCGATGCGTCGAGCCG
The DNA here is from genome assembly GCA_963614205.1 of bacterium. Classification (GTDB taxonomy): domain Bacteria; phylum Verrucomicrobiota; class Kiritimatiellia; order RFP12; family UBA1067; genus RUG572. Next base: position 289 of record CAVEDG010000028.1, read on the forward strand.
AGCGGTACTAATCGCGCGTGCGGCTTGGCTTCATCTTTCCGACTCAACGTCGGAGGCGGATCTTCCGCCCTCCGCCGCGTCGCGGTTCTCTTTGCGTCCAGACAACCTTTTTTGCCGGTGGCCATGGAGGGGCTGTCATACCCGTTCCCGTTCCGAACACGGAAGTCAAGGGCCCCATCGCCGAGGGTAGTGCGGAACTCGTCCGCGCGAGAGTAGGACGCCGCCGGCTTTTTCCCTTTCATCTCATCATGCAATCCCCCAGCGCCCGCAAGGGCGTTTTGGCGCGGCCTCAGCCTTTGAGCCGCGTCTTTTTTTTTGCCGTGTTGACGGAAGATGGCGCTCATGGTATACTACCACCTTCAGTCTACGAAGTTGTATTCGGCAGGGAATCGACATGACATCACATGACACCATCAACGGCGTCAAGGTCTCGCTGCTCGGCTACGGCGCGATGCGCCTGCCGACGGTCGGGGGCGGCCACGCCAACACCTGGGCGAAGGAGGGCTATTCGGCCTCCGCCATCGACCAGACGCTCATGAACCGCCAGGTCAAGTTGATGCTCGACGCGGGCGTGACCTACTTCGACACGTCGCCCGCCTACTGCCGCGGCGAATCGGAGGCCGCGCTCGGGAAGGCCCTGAAGGCGAGCGGCTACCCGCGCGACCGCTACATCGTGGCCACGAAGCTCTCCAACTTTGCGCCGCAGCAGTTCCCGCTCGAGGCCTGCAAGGCGATGTTCGAGAACTCGCTCAAGGCGCTGCAGACGGACTACATCGACAACTACCTGCTCCACTCCGTGGGCAACGGCAAGGACGACGAGCTCTTCCGCACGCGCTACATCGAGAACGGCGCGCTCGACTGGTGCGCCGAGCTGCGCGCGCAGGGCCGCATCAAGAACCTCGGCTTCTCCTACCACGGTTCGCCCAAGGTCTTCGACTGGTGCCTCGCCCATCACGACAAGTACCACTGGGACTTCGTGCAGATCCAGATGAACTACGTGGACTGGCGTCACGCCCAGGAGGTCAACACGCGCAACCTCAACGCGGAGTATCTCTACAACACGCTGGCGAAGCTCGGCATCCCCGTGGTCGTGATGGAGCCGCTGCTCGGCGGCCGCCTTGCGCGCTACAACTACGCGCTCGCGCAGGAGCTCAAGCCGCTCGATCCCAACGCCTCGCTCGCCCAGTGGGCGCTGCGCTTCTGCGGCACGTTCCCGAAGGTGCTGACCGTGCTTTCCGGCATGACGCGCACCGAGCACATCGAGGAGAACGTCGCCACGTTCTCGCCGCTCAGGCCGTGCTCCCCGCGCGAGCTCGACGCGCTCGAACGCGCGGCGAAGCGCTTTCTCGCGCTCAACACGATTCCGTGCAACGTGTGCAACTACTGCATGCCGTGTCCCTACGGGCTCGACATTCCCGCGCTCTTCACCTTCCGCAACGAAGTGCTCTCCTCGCCCACGCCGCTCAGCGACCGCGAGGTGCTCGCCCGCTACGCGAAGGCGGTGCCCGAGGAACTGCGCCGCGCCGACCACTGCACGGGCTGCGGCCGCTGTGCGCCGCACTGCCCGCAGTCCATCGACATTCCCCGCGAAATCGCGAACATCGATTCCCTGATTGACACGTTGAAGAACCGCGAGGTGACGAAATGAAGCGCTGGATTCTGCGCCTGGTGGCGCTGTGCATGCTGGCCGCCGCGTGCGGCGCGTTCTATGGCTGGCCGACGGCGAAGGCGCTGGTCTTCCAGCCCGCGCCGACGGTGGCGTTTCTGATCGTGCTGCTGCTGACGCCGCTCGTGGGGCGCTTCTTCTGCGCCTGGCTGTGTCCGCTCGGCATCGCGCAGAGCCTCGTCAACTTCCTGACGCATCCGAAGACGCACGTGCGCCGCGTGTGCACGCGCCTGCCGCAGTCGCGCGCGCAGCTCGTCGTGCGCAGCGGCGTGTTCGCGCTCTTCGCCGTGCTGCTCGCGTGCGGGCTCGGATCGCTCGCGTGGTCGCTCACGCCCTACTCGATTCTGGGCAAGGCGCTGATCGGCTTCACGCCCGGGCTTGTGCTCGTGGGCGTGGCGCTCGTGCTCGCGCCGTTTGGCCGCGGCCGCCTGTGGTGCAACTGGGTGTGCCCCGTGGGCTCGTGCTTCACGGCGTTGTCGCGCTTCGCCGTGTGGCCGCATCGCGTCGACAAGGCGGAGGGCTGCCTGAACTGCCGCGCCTGCTTTGGCCGGCGGACCGAGGACAAGCCGGCCGACGAGGGCGCGGGCGTGACGCGGCGCGAGATGATGTCGGGCATTGGCCTCTTTGCGGCGGCGGAGGCGGCGAAGGTGGTGGAGAAGACGGCGGACGGCGGCTATGCGCCCGTGTCGCTGCCGGGCATCCCGAACCGCGCGCGCGACGTGCTGCCGCCCGGCGCCGTCGACCGCGCGTTCTTCGACCGCCTCTGCGTGGGCTGCGGCCTGTGCATCACGGCGTGTCCCGAGAAGTGCCTCGTGCCGTCCACCGCGCTGGGCACGTTTGGCCAGCCGAAGATGGATTTCCGCCACGGCCACTGCCGCATGGCGTGTCCGCAGAAGTGCGCGTCGGTGTGTCCGGCGCATGCGCTCGTGGTGCGCGCGGGCGTGGCGCGGCGCGATCTCCACTTCGGGCGCGCGGCGTGGCAGAAGGAGCTCTGCCTGCGCACGACCGAGCAGGTGCCGTGCACGGCGTGCGCGCGGAAGTGCCCCGTGAAGGCGATCGCGCTCGTCGAGGGCGTGCCCGTGGTGGACGAGGCGCTGTGCATTGGCTGTGGCGCGTGCGAGCACGTGTGCCCGGTGCGTCCGCAGCCGGCGATGGTCGTTTCGGGGCTTGCGGAGCAGCGCTGCGTGACGCCGATGGGCGAAGCGGATGCGCTCGCGGAGATGACGGGGCTCGTCACGCGCGGCGAGGCGGCGGTCGTGGCGGCGCTGGACGGCGTGATCGTGGCGCGCGAGACGGGGCGCGGCGTGAAGCCGCTTCTGCGCATCCTCGACGCGGGACGCCTCCCGGGCACGGTGCTCGTGGACAAGGTGATCGGACGCGCGGCCGCCGCGATCTGCCTCGTGGGCGGCGTCCGCCGCGTGCACGCGCTGCTGATGGGCGAAGACGCGGCCGCGCTCCTGCGCGCGAACGGCGTCGCCGTGACGGCGGAGAAGACCGTGCCGCGCATCCTCAACCGCGACCAGTCCGCTCCCTGCCCGCTCGAGAAGACCGTCGAAGGCCTCACCGACCCCGCGAAGATGGTCGAAGCCCTCCGCGCCTTCAAGCCTCCGATGCCCAGGAAGTAGGCGAGATCCGTACCGCCGTAGCGGTTCTGTCGCGCGAGAAATTTCTCGCCATCTTTCGAATTTACCCCCTTGTCGGCGGCGGCGATTTTTGGTAAACTAAATGCCTACCCAAAAAAAGGGACGATTTCGGGATACGGTCGGGAAGGCTGAAAGGCCGCCTGACGCGTCCGGCAAGGAAGGGCAAAACGCCTGCACGCGCCGGACGGCGCCTGCGGGCGTTTCGCGTTTCGGAAGAGGCCTGATTGGCGGGTGGACTGGTCGGACACCCAACTCCGAGACGGTCTGCGAGGCCGCGTGGGCACCGGGAGGCATCCCGCCCCGCGACATCGAAGTCGTGAAAGACCAGGAAACAGAAGAAACAAACTAAGGAATCAACAGAGATGCAACAGCAGAGAGTACGCATCCGCCTCCAGGCATACGATCACCGTGTGCTGGACCAGGCCGTCGGTGGGATCATCGACACGGCCCGGGGAACGGGTGCGCAGGTGGTGGGCCCGATCCCGCTGCCGACGCGCGTGGAGCGGTTCACGGTGAACCGTTCGCCGAACGTGGACAAGAAGTCCATGGATCAGTTCGAGATGCGGACGCACAAGCGTCTGCTCGACATCGTCAACCCGACGGCGAAGACGATCGACGAGCTGAAGAAGCTGAACCTGCCCGCGGGCGTGGACATCACGATCAAGGTCTAAGGAGGTTGTGATGGAAGGCTTGATTGGCAAGAAAGTGGGCATGACCCAGGTGTTTGTGGACGGCAAGCGCATCTGCGTGACGGTGCTTGAAGTCGGACCCTGCCCGGTCGTGCAGCTCAAGACGCTGGAGCGTGACGGCTACGTGGCCGCGCAGCTCGGCTTCGGCGAGCAGAAGAAGCAGCGTCTGACGAAGGCCGTTGTGGGCCATCAGGAGAAGACGGGCGGTCTCGTGGAGAAGAAGGTGCGCTTCCTGAAGGAGTTCGCGCTGGACGAGAACGAGACGGTGAAGGCCGGCGACGTGCTGACGGTCAAGAACTTCGACGGCGTGAAGTACGTCGACGTGACGGGCACGACGAAGGGCAAGGGCTTTGCGGGCGTGCTGAAGCGCTACAATTTCGCGGGCGGCAATCTGACGCACGGCGGCCATTCGAAGCGCCGCACGGGCGGTCTGGCTGCGCGCGACCTGCCGGGCTGGATCGAGAAGGGCAAGAAGATGCCGGGCCACATGGGCGACGTGACGCGCACGGCCGTGAATCTCGAGGTTGTCCAGATTCGTCCCGACGACAATGCGCTGCTGGTGAAGGGGTCGGTTCCCGGCGCCCGGAACGGCACGGTGTACATTCGCAAGTCCCTGCTGAACGCGGCGCTCGCGTTCAAGGCGAAGAAGGGGGCCAAGTAAACAATGGCTACGATTAAGCAGTATACCTCCGCGGGCGCAGCCGCCGCCGACCTGACGGTCGAGGACGGCCAGCTTGTGCTGGAGAAGGGCGCGCAGGCGCTCAAGGACGCGGTGACCGCGATCCGGAACGCGATGCGTTCGGGCAGCGCGTGCACGAAGGGCAAGGGCGAAGTTGCCGGTTCGAACCGGAAGCCCTGGAAGCAGAAGGGCACGGGCAATGCGCGCGCCGGCTTCCGTCAGAGCCCGGTGTGGCGTGGTGGCGGCGTGGCGCACGGCCCGAAGCCGCGCGACTATTCGCAGAAGATCAACAAGAAGGTGATGAAGCTCGCGTTCGCGCGCGCCGTGTCGGAGAAGATTGCGGCGGGCGAGATCCTGGTCGTTTCGGAGTTCAAGTTCGAGGCGGCGAAGACGAAGCTCATGGCGGCGTTTCTGAAGACGCTCGGCCTTGAGCGCAGCGCGCTCATCGTGACGGCGGAAATCAACGAGACGCTCGACCTCATGGTGCGCAACCTGCCGCGCGTCGATTCCGCCACGGCGTCGGAGCTCAACCCGTATGCGGTGCTTCTCTTCAAGAACATCGTGTGCGACAAGGCCGGCTTCGAGGCGCTCATGGCCCGTGTGGCCGGAAAGGAGACCAAGTAATGGCACGTGACATCATCAAGCGCGTCATTCTCTCCGAGAAGGGGACGCGTCTGGCGGCGCTCAACCAGTACTTCCTGGAAGTCGATCGCGCGGCGACGAAGCCGCAGATCCGTCTGGCCGTCGAGGCCCAGTTCGGCGTGCACGTCCTCGCGGTGCGCACGGCCAACATGAAGGGTGGTCTTCGCACGATCCGCGGCACGCGCCGTCAGGTCACGGAGCCGACCTGGAAGCGCGCGATCGTCGAGGTCAAGGCCGGCGAGCGCATCGAAATGCTGTAAGGAGCTGATCGAAATGGCACTCAAGACATTCAAGGCCCGTTCTCAGGGCATGCGCTTCCGCGTGGCCTCCACGTTCGAGGAGATCACGGAGAAGTCGCCCGTCAAGTCGCTGACGCGCGCGGTTCGCAAGAACGCCGGTCGCAACAACACGGGCAAGATCACGGTTCGCCATCACGGCGGCGGCGTGAAGCGTCGCTTCCGCATCATCGACTTCCGCCGCGTCAAGGACGGCGTGGAGGCGACGGTGACGGCGATCGGCTACGATCCGAACCGCAGCGCGAACCTCGCGCTGCTCGAATACGCGGACGGCACGAAGACGTACATCCTCGCGCCGGAAGGTCTCAAGGTTGGCGCGAAGGTCATGTCCGGCGCGACGGCCGAGGCGACGGTTGGCAACAACATGCCGCTCAGCCAGATTCCGCTGGGCCTGATGGTTCACTGCGTGGAGCTGATTCCGGGGCGTGGCGCGAAGATCGCGCGCTCGGCGGGCAACTCGGCGCAGGTGATGGCGCGTTCGGGCGGCACGGTGACGCTGAAGCTCGCTTCGGGCGAAGTGCGCATCTTCGACGGCCGCTGCCGCGCGACGGTGGGCACGGTCGGCAACAAGGACTGGGGCTCGATCAAGCTGGGCAAGGCCGGTCGCAAGCGCTATCTGGGCATTCGCCCGACGGTGCGCGGCGTGGCGATGAACCCGGTCGACCACCCGATGGGCGGCGGCGAAGGCCGCACGTCCGGCGGCACGAACCCGTGCTCGCCGTGGGGCCAGCTCGCCAAGGGCGGCAAGACCCGCAAGCCGGGCAAGGCGTCCAACAAGGTCATTGTCAAGCGGAGGAAGTAAAACATGGCGCGTTCTCTCAAGAAGGGACCGTACGTGGAGGATTCCCTCCTCCGCAAGGTCGAAAAGATGAAGGCCGCGGGCAAGAAGCAGCCGATCAAGACGTGGAGCCGTCGTTCGATGGTGCTCCCGGACTTCGTCGGGCTCACGTTCGCGATCCACAACGGCAAGCAGCACCTGCAGGTGTACATCACCGAGAACATGGTCGGCCATCGTCTCGGCGAGTTTGCGCCCACGCGCACGTTCAAGTCGCATGGCGCGCTCGTGAAGAAGGAAGAGAAGAGGTAGTCTCATGGACGTGATTGCACTCACCCGCAATGCGCGCATGTCGGCGTTCAAGGGACGCCCGCTCGCGCGTGAATGCCAGGGCCTGCCGGTGTCGGCCGCCCTCAAGGTCGTTGAGTTCTCGCCCCGCAAGGCGGCCCAGATCCTCAAGAAGACGCTGCTCAGCGCCGTCGCGAACGCGACGAACAACTACGGCCTCGACGCCGCGACGCTGACGGTGAAACTGTGCGTGTTCGACGAGTCCGTGCGCATTCGCCGGTTCTGGCCGACCGCCCGCGGCTCGGCGCATCCGATCGCCCGCCGTCTCTGCCACTGCAAGGTTGTCCTGACGGACAGCAAGGAGAGCAAGTAATGGGTCAGAAAGTCAACCCTACCGGGTTTCGTCTGCCGGTCAACCGCGCGTGGCGCAGCCGCTGGTTCGCCTCGAAGCAGAAGTTCGGCGCGTTCCTGGTCGAGGATCAGAAGATCCGCGAATACGTGAAGAAGCGCTTCGTCGATGCGGGTCTCTCGAAGATCCTCATCGAGCGCTACGCGAACCGCGTGCGCGTGTCGCTGTTCAGCGCGCGTCCGGGCGTCATCATTGGCAAGAAGGGCCAGGACGTCAACAACGTGCGCGAAGACCTCGAGAAGATGACCAAGAAGGAAGTCTACCTCGAGATCAAGGAAGTGCGCACGCCGGACTGCGACGCGCAGCTGGTCGCCGAGTCGATCGCGCAGCAGCTCGAGAAGCGCATCGCGCTCAAGCGCGCCATGAAGCGCGCGCAGAAGGTTGCGATGGACATGGGCGTGGACGGCATCAAGGTGCATGCCGCGGGCCGCATCAACGGCGCGGAGATCGCGCGTGTTGAATGGGGTCGCGAGGGCAAGGTGCCGCTGCACACGCTGCGCGCGAACATCGACTACGGGTTCGCGGAAGCCAACACCACGGCCGGCAAGATCGGCATCAAGGTGTGGATCTGCAAGAAAGAAGATTTCCAGCCTCGTCAGAGCCCCCGTCGCGACCGCGGCGAGCGCCGCGAGCGCGGAGATCGCAAGGAAGGGCGGTAAACCATGCCGTTGATGCCGAAGAGAGTCAAGTACCGTAAGCAGTCGAAGGGCAACCGCGGCGGCTACGCCACGTCGGGCACGGAACTCGCGTATGGCGAGTTCGGCCTGAAGGCGCTGACCCGCGGGTTCCTCACGGCCACCCAGATCGAAGCCTGCCGCGTCGCGATCAACCGCGAAATGAAGCGCAAGGGCAAGCTCTGGATCCGTGTGTTCCCCGACAAGCCGATCACCCGCAAGCCGATCGAAGTCCGTATGGGCGGGGGCAAGGGCAATCCCGAATTCTGGGTTGCCGTCGTCCTGCCCGGCAAGGTCCTGTTCGAGGTCGGCGGCGTTTCGGAAGAGGTGGCCCGCGAATGCCTGCGCCTCGCCGCGACGAAGATCGGAATCCACACGAAACTCGTCACCCGTGCCGGAGTGAAAATCTGATGAAGACGAATGAACTGAAGGAACTCGGCGCCGATGAGCTCGCCGCGAAGATCCGCGAGGCCCGCAAGGAACTCGCCGACCTGCGGCTGAAGCACGCGTCGAAGGCAGATGTCGATAAGCCGGGCCGGATGCGCCTCATGCGCCGCGAAATCGCGCGCATGCTGACCGTCCAGAACATGGCGAAGAAGGAGGCCAAGTAACCATGGCGAACGAAGTCAATCGCGGCGACCGCAAGGTCCGCAAGGGCAAGGTCGTCTCGAAGATGGGCGTGAAGAGCGTCGTCGTCGAGGTGTCCTATCGCGAACGTCATCCCCTCTACGGGAAGGTCGTGATCCGCCGGAAGAAGTACCATGTGCATGACGAGGCCGACACCGCCAAGGTGGGCGACGACGTCACGATCATGGAGACGCGTCCGCTCAGCGCCACCAAGCGCTGGCGCATCGTCAAGGAGGAGAAGTAAGCCATGCTGCAGGAACTCTCCAACCTCGTTGTCGCGGACAACACGGGCGCGAAGCGCGCCATGTGCTTCCGCATTCTCAAGCAGCGCAAGGAGTACGCCCACCTCGGCGACGTGATTCGCGTGGCCATCAAGGAGGCGTCGCCCACGGGTTCGATCCGCAAGGGTCAGGTCGCGACGGCGGTGATCATCCGCACGGGCGCGCAGATCGTCCGCGAGGACGGCCAGCGCGTGCACTTCGACCAGAATGCGTGCGTGCTGGTGGACTCCAAGCTCAACCCCATCGGGTCCCGCGTGTTCGGGCCGGTGCCGCGTGAGCTGCGCGAGAAGAACTACATGAAAATCCTGTCCATGGCCCCGGAAGTGGTCTAAGAGGAGCGCATCATGAGTATCGCACGTATTCGCAAGGGGATCACGGTGGTCGTGATCAGCGGCAACGACGCCGGTCGCACCGGAGTTGTCCGCAGCGTCAACAGCAAGGACGGCACCGCGCTCGTCGAGGGCGTCAACAAGCACAAGAAGGCGGTTCGCCGCACGGAGACCAACAAGGGTGGCCTCGTGGAGATGGAGTTCCCCATCCGTCTGTGCAAGCTGATGCCGTATGACGCCGAGACCAAGAAGGGCAGCCGCGTCAAGTCCGTCGAGAAGGACGGCAAGAAGGCGCTCGCCTACAAGGGGTCCGGCAAGGCCATTGAGGCCAAGTGGACGAAGGGAGCCTAATCATCATGGCAAGTCTGAAGGAAGAATACAAGTCGCGCATCATCGCCGAACTCGAGCAGAAGCTCGGGACGACGAACAAGATGCTCGTGCCCCGCCTCCAGAAGGTCGTGCTCAACATGGCGTTCGGCATCGTCTCGAAGGACGAGCAGAAGGCGCTGGTTGACGACCTGGCGGTGATTACCGGCCAGAAGCCGATGCTGTGCCGCGCGAAGAAGTCCATCTCGAACTTCAAGCTGCGCGAGGGCATGGTGATCGGCGCGAAGGTCACGCTTCGCGGTGACCGGATGTGGGATTTCTGCGAGCGCCTCATCAACGCGGCGCTGCCCCGCATCCGCGACTTCCGCGGCATTCCGAATCGCGGCTTCGACGGGCGCGGCAACTACACGCTCGGTCTGAAGGACCACTCGATCTTCCCGGAAATCGTGGAAGTCTCGGGCCCGAATTCGGGCATGGACGTGACGTTCGTCACGACGGCACAGGACAACAAGGCGGCCAAGGAGTTCCTCGTGGCTCTGGGCATGCCGTTCGCGGGAAGGAACTAAGCAATGGCCAAGAAATGTCTGATGGAAAAGGCGAACCGCAAGCCGAAGTTCGGCGTGCGCGCCTACAACCGCTGCAAGATCTGCGGCCGTCGCCACGCCTATATGCGCAAGTTCGGCGTGTGCCGTCTGTGCTTCCGCGAGCTCGCCGTGAATGGTCTCATCCCCGGCGTGACCAAGGCCTCCTGGTAAGGAACGGAAAGGAACTGAAGAAATGATCATCGATCCCATTTCCGACATGCTGGTGTCGATTCGCAACGGACTCAAGGCCCGCCTCGTGCAGGTGCAGGTTCCGGCGTCGAATCTCAAGGCCGAGATCGCGAACGTGATCAAGGCGGCCGGCTACATCCAGGACGTCTACGTGACGTCGGATTTCCCGAAGAAGCTCGTCCTCACGCTGAAGTACTCGGATCGCGCCGAACCGGCCATCCGCGGTCTCCAGCGCCAGTCCCGCCCGGGTCTGCGCAAGTTCGTTTCGTGCGCGGAGATTCCGGCCGTCCTCGACGGCATGGGTCTCGCGGTGCTCTCCACGTCGAAGGGCGTGATGAGCGGCGTCGATGCGAAGAAGCAGCGTCTTGGCGGCGAACTCATCTGCACCGTTTGGTAAGGAGCAACGACAATGTCTCGTATCGGTAAAGAACCCGTGGTCCTTCCGGCCGGCGTCACCGCGACGGTGGCGGGCCAGAAGGTGACGGTGAAGGGCAAGCTCGGCGAGCTCTCCTACGTGATGCACGATGGCATCACCGCGGAGGTCAAGGACGGCAAGGTGGTTGTTTCCTGCGCGGACGACAAGACGCTCGGAAACTTCCACGGCCTCGCGCGCGCCCTGATCAACAACAACGTGAAGGGCGTTGCTGAAGGCTACATGAAGAAGCTCACGATCGAGGGCACCGGCTTCAAGGCGGTGCTCCAGGGCACGAACCTCGCCCTCTCGCTCGGCTTCGCCTCCCCGAAGATCTACGCGATCCCGGCCGGCATCAAGGTCACCGTCGAGAACGACGGTCTTCTCGTGACGGTGTCGGGCATCGACAAGGACAAGGTGGGCGAGGCCGCGGCGCGCATCCGCGACTTCTATCCGGCCGAACCCTACAAGGGCAAGGGCATCAAGTACGAAGGCGAACACATTCGCCGCAAGCAGGGCAAGAAGGTGGCCTAATCTGAAGGCTGCCTGATTCGGAGAAAACACAATGAGTTTCAACCGTAAAGACCAGCGCGCGAAGCGCCATCTTCGCCTCCGTCAGCGCGTGATCGGCAGCGCGGAGAAGCCGCGCATGTCGATCTGCGTGACGAACAAGCACATGTACGTGCAG
>CAVEDG010000029.1:0-11379 GCA_963614205.1 bacterium
CCCGTGGGGCGCGCGCCCACGCCGAAGGCCGCGTTCTTCGCCGCCCACGCATTGGCCATCTGCACGGCCATGTCAGACGACACCGAACCCGCGATCACGCCCAGCGTCATCGCGGCCAGCAACAAGGTCAAAATGATCTTCTTCATGTCTTCTCCATCGCTTCGAAGTCCGACGGTCCACGGGAGAAGAGCCAACTTCCCCATGAAAACAAACGCCTAGTATACACGATTTAGACGAAAACGGAAAGCGTTTCCTGAAATTTTTTTGCGTCACCCGCCGCCGAAGCGGGAGATGAAGTCGTCTTCGGAGAGAATGGGGATGTTGAGCTGCTGGGCCTTCTTGTTCTTGCCCGAGGTGGAGGCGACGTCGTTGTTGACGAGGAAGCTCGTCTTCGCCGACACGCTGCCCGCCACGCGGCCGCCCTGCGAAAGCACGTAGGCCTTGAAGGCGTCGCGGTTCGCGAACCGGTGCACGTCGCCCGTGATGACGAAGGTGAGGCCCGTGCACGTGCCGTCGGCCGGCGGCGGCGTCTCCTCCTCCAGCGTGACGAGCGTGAGCAGATCCTCGACGACGGCCCTGTTCCGCGCCTCGCCGCACCACGCCACGAACGCGGCCGACTTGCCGGGGCCGATGCCGTCGAGCGCGGCGAACGCGGCCTCGCCCGCCCCCACCGCGGCGGCCTCCTGCGCCTTGGCGAAAAGGTCGCGCACGCGATAGGCGCGCAGCAGGCGCCGCGCCACGTCCACGCCGCAGAGCGGAATCGAAAGCGCCACGAGGAAGCGCACGGCGCTGCGCGTGCGCGCGGCCGCGAGCGCGTCCTGGATGTTGCGCGCGCTGCGTTCGCCGAAGCCGTCCATCGCGGCGATCTCCGCCGCATGGTCGCCGAGGCGGTAGATGTCGGCCACGGTCTTGATCCAGCCGCGGTTGACGAACTTGGCGAGCGTTTCGCCCGCGAGGCCGTCGATGTCCATGCCGTCCTTCGAGACGAAGCGCATGAACTTGCGCAGTTCGCGCGCGGCGCAGGCGTCGTTCGTGCAGCGCAGCGTCTTCGTGCCGCTCTCGGAGGCGCGCACGACGGTGGGCGCGCCGCACACGGGGCACGTGGCGGGAATCTCGAGCGCGCCCACGGTCTTCGTGACGGCGACGACCTTGGGAATGATCTTGTTCGCCTTGATCACGTCGATCTCCGTGCCCGCGCCGCCGATGCCGAGGCGTTCGCATTCGGAGATGTTGCACAGCGAGGCGCGCTTCACGGTGGTGCCCTCGAGCGCCACGGGGCGGAAGAGCGCCACGGGCGAGATCGAGGCGACGGCGCACGACCACTCCACGCCTTCGAGCACGGTGTGCGCCGTTTCGTCCTGCCACTTGAAGGCGAGGCCCGCGCGCGTGGCGTGATGGCCCGTGACGGAGCCGGTCTGCGCGTAGGCGGTGTCGTCGTAGGTGACCACGAGACCGTCGACGGGGAAGGGACATTCGCCATTCGTGACCTTGTGCGTCCAGCGGTCGATCGCCGTCTGCACGGCGGCGGGCGTGGGCGCGTCGAGGCGTTCGCGCGCCACGGTGGAGAGGCCGCAGGCGTCGAGCGCGTCGAGGCGCGCGCCCCAGGAGACGGGCGCCGCGTCGGCCTGCACGAGCGTGAAGGGAATCCACTGCAGAGTGCGGCGGCGCAGTTCGTCCACGTCCTTGAGCGTGAGCGAGCCGCTGGCGAGGTTGCGCGGGTTGGCGTAGTCCTCCTGCGCGGCGGCGCGGAAGGCCTCGAAGTCGGCGTAGGAGATCACGGCCTCGCCGCGCGCGACCACGTGGCCGCGCAGCGGAATCGCGCGCGGGATGCCGCGGATGCCGTCGGCGAGATGCGTGATGTTCGTGCCCACGTGGCCGTCGCCGCGCGTGACGACCTTCGTGAGCGCGCCGTCGTCGTAGGTGACCACGAGGGTGAGGCCGTCGAGCTTCCAGCTCAGCCAGATGGGGCGGCCCTCGGCCCAGCGCGCGACCTCGGCCACCTGCTTCGTCTTCGCGAGCGAGAGGGCGGCGAACTCGTGCGCCTCCTTGCGGCCCTCCACGGCGTCGGCGCTCACGCGGTTCGTGGGCGAGTCGGGCAGCACCACGCCGGTCTCGGCCTCGAGCGCCTTGACGCGGTCGAAGAGCGCATCCCATTCGAAGTCGGTCATGAGCTCGCCGCGCCCGTTGTAGTAGGCGTCGGCGGCCTCGTTCAGGCGCGCCACGGCGGCGCGCAGTTCGTCGAGTGCGTCAGGCGTTGCCATGCGCGCCGTCCTCCTGAAGGCGGTGGAGCTCGTCCTTCCACGCGGGGAAGAAGCCGCCCGCGATGGCCTCGCGCATTTCGCGCGCGAAGGCGCACAGGCGATGGACGTTGTGGATCGTGAGCAGGCGCACGCCGAGGATCTCGCCCGCGTGGAGCAGATGGCGCACGTAGCTGCGCGTGAAGTTCCGGCAGCAGTAGCACGTGCAGCCCTCCTCCACGGGCGAGAGGTCCATCGCCCACTTCGCGGCCTTGATCGCCACGTTGCCGCGGCGCGTGAGGGCGGTGCCGTGGCGGGCGACGCGCGTGGGGATCACGCAGTCGAACATGTCCACGCCGCGCGCCACGCACTCGGCCATCTGCGTCATCACGCCGAGGCCCATCACGTAGCGCGGCTTGGCGTCGGGCAGATTGGGAACGCTCGCCTCCACGGCCTGGTACATGGCCGCCTCGGGCTCGCCCACGGAGACGCCACCGATCGCGTAGCCCGGGAAGTCGAGCGCCGCAAGGGCCGCCGCGCACGACTGGCGGATGTCGTCGTAGATGCCGCCCTGCACGATGCCGAACACGAGCTGTCCGGGCGCGTGCGGCTCGTTGCGGCAGATCTCGGCCCAGCGGAGCGTGGTCGCCACGCTCGCCTCGGCGCGCGCGCGTTCGCACGGCCAGGGCAGGCACTCGTCGAACGCCATGGCGATGTCGCTCGCGATGACGCGCTGGATCTCCATCGACTCGCGCGGGCCCAGGAAGATGCGCCGTCCGTCGAGGTGCGAATTGAACCAGCAGCCGTCCGCCGTGAGCTTGCGCATCTTCGCGAGCGAGAACACCTGGAAGCCGCCGGAGTCCGTGAGGATCGGCTTGTGCCAGTTCATGAAGGCGTGGAGGCCGCCGGCGTTGGCCATCACCTCCATGCCCGGACGCAGATTGAGGTGGTACGTGTTGCCGAGGATGATCGAGGCGCCGTTCTCCTCAAGGTCGCGCGGCTCGAGCGCCTTCACGGTGCCCTGCGTGCCCACGGGCATGAAGACCGGCGTCTCCACGGGCCCGTGCGCCGTCCACAGCACGCCCGCGCGGGCACGGGTGGTCGCGTCGCGCGCCGTGATTTCGAAGGTTCCGGGAAGCGGCTGCTGCGGCATGGCGGATCTCAGTGCGCGGCGAGAAAGGCCTCGACCTCGGCGCGGGTGGGACACGCGGGCGGACGCCCGGAGAGGCCGCGGCACTTGAGGGCGGAGACGGCGCTGCCGAAGCGCATGGACTCGCGCAGGTCGTGCGTCTCGGTCCAGCGGATCGCGAAGCCCGTGTGGAAGAGATCGCCGCAGCCCGTGGTGTCGACCACGTGCTCCACGGGGAAGGCGGGCAGCGTGACGAAGTTCCGGCCGTCGAAGGTCATCGAGCCGCGCACGCCCATCGTCGCGCCGGCCACCGCGGGGTGGTACGTGTCGTAGATCTTGCGCACGGCCGCCTCCGCGTCCGCCAGGCCCGTGAGCTTGAGCGCGAACTCCTCGCTGCACACGAGCAGGTCGGCGTAGGGCAGCAGCTCGGGCACGCCGTCGCGCAGGGTGCCGGCGTCGAAGTTCACGAGCGCGCCCGCCTCCTTCGCGGCCTTCGCGCCGGCGAGGGCGCCCTTGGGGTTGTGGCCGTCGACGTGGAAGATCTTCGCGTGGCGCACGAGGTCGAGGTCGACCTCGTCGGCCTGCAGTTCGGTGAGTCCTTCGCGCGTCCAGGCGCAGGAGCGGTTGCCGGTCTTCTCCTCGATCCAGAGATAGGCGATCGCGCTGGAGGCGCCGGGACGGATCTTCATCGCGGAGGTGTCCACGCCCTGGCGCTTGAAGTCCTCGAGGATCATGCGGCCGTCGGGGTCGTCGCCCACGGTGCCGATGTAGGCGGCGCTCCAGCCGAGCGCGGCCGCGCCGGCCGTGGAGTTCGCCGAGGGGCCGCCGCCAAGGATGGCGTGCTTGATCATCTGCACCTTCGTGTCCATCGGGATGAACGGCAGCACGGCGAGGTGGTCGTTCGAACAATAGCCAAGACCGACAAAGTCCGCTTGCATGGGAGGAGTCCTTTCCGAGGGGACCTAGGCGTAGTAGGCGAAGCGCTTCTCGATGCGCTCCATCGCCCAGGCGACGACGTAGTTGAAGAGGTAGTAGAAGACGCCCGCCGCGACGAGGGGCGCCATGGTGGTGTTGGCGCTCGCGAGCTGCTTGGCGAGCGTGAACATTTCCGTGACCGCGATCGTGAACGCGAGCGAGGTGTCCTTCACGAGCGTGATGACCTCGTTGCCGACCGCGGGGATCACGCGCTTGACCATCTGCGGCAGCACGATGCGGAAGAAGGTGAGGCCGCGGCCCATGCCGAGCGCCTTCGCCGCCTCCCACTGGCCGGGCTCCACGGCGAGGATGCCGCCGCGGTAGATCTCCGCGAAATACGCCGCGTAGTTGAGCGAGAACGCGATCACCGTGGCGCACAGGCGCGGGTAGTGCGCCAGCGACGCGCCGAACACGTAGTACGGCGCGAAGTAGACGAACAGGATCTGCAGCATCAGCGGCGTGCCGCGCACCACGCTGATGAAGAGACGGAAGAGCGCGGCGACCGGGCGCGCGCGCGCCATGCGGCCCCACGCCACCACGAGCCCCAGCGGCAGCGCGAAGAGCAGCGTGAGCGCGAAGATCTCCGCCGAGACGAGAAGTCCCGCGAGAAGCTCCAGCAGCATGCTCCCGATGTTCATCCGCGCTCCGCTCCGCCCGTCACTTCTTCAGGATGAGGGCGTTCTTCTCGATGCCGTACGTCTCGGCGATCTTCGCCATCGTGCCGTCGGCCACGAGTTCCTTGAGCGTGGCCTGCACGTCGTCGCGCAGCTTCGTGTTGCCCTTCTTGAAGCCGATGCCGTACGTCTCGGTCATCACGATCTCCTTGAGCAGCGCGAGCTTGCCGGGCATGTCGGCCATCTTCTTCTTGGCCACGCCCACGTCGAGCGCCACCGCGTCCACCGCGCCGGAGTCGAGATCCATCACGGCCTGGTTGTAGTTCGGCATCACCACGAGCGCGGCGAAGGTCTTGCCGAGCGCGGCCACGTCCTTCTTGTCGCCCTTGCCGGAGAGCTCCTTCTGCACGGGCGTGTCGGTCTGCACGCCGACCTTCTTGCCGGCGAGATCCGAGAGCGCCTTGATCGGCGAGCCCGCCTTCACAAGCACCACCTGGGAGTTGTCGATGTAGGGCTCCGTCCACGTGTAGCCGCCTTCGCGGCCCTGCATGGTGAAGCCGTTCCAGATGCACGAGATCGCACCGGAGTTGAGCTCCATGTCCTTCGCGTCCCAGTTGATCGGGCTGGCCACGAACGTCCAGCCGCGCCGCGCGCACACTTCGCGGGCGAGGTCGAGGTCGAAGCCCTTGTATTCCGCGCCGTCCTTGAAGCCGTAGGGCGGGAAGTCGGCGTCGAAGCCGACCGTGAATTTCATCTTGCCATCGTCCTGGGGCTTGTCGCAGCCCGTGAAGAAGGAGGTGGCCGTAAACGCGGCCAGCGCCGCAAACAGGAGGGTCGTTGTTTTCATAGTTGGTAGTTGATAGTTGATAGTTGGTAGTTGGTAGTTGGTAGTTGGTAGTTGGGGGTACTAACTTTTAACGTTTAACCTTTAACCTTTAACTTTTAACGTTTAACCTTTAACTTTTAATTTCACGAGTCCTTGTGCACGACCTCGGCGCCGGTGTTGCGCAGATGGCGCTCGAGCTTGCCGAGCAGCCACGTGAAGGTCATTACGAGCACGAGGTAGATCGCCGCCACCGTCAGGTACGGCAGATACACCGAATAGGTCTGCGAGCGGATGATGTCGCCGCCCTTGGCGAGGTCGATCAGCGCGATGTAGCCGACGATGGACGTATCCTTCATCAGCACGATGAACTCGTTGCCGAGCGCGGGCAGCACGTTGCGGATCGCCTGCGGCAGCACCACGCGCAGCATCGTGGCCCAGTACGAAAGCCCCAGCGCGCGGCCGGCCTCCATCTGCCCCGGATCGATCGAGACAATGCCCGCGCGGATGATCTCCGCCTGGTACGCGCCCGAGTTGATGCCGAAGGCGAGAACCGCGATCAGCACCTTCGAGTCGATCGACCGCAGGATGATGTAGTACGTGATCAGCAGCTGCACGACCATCGGCGTGCCGCGGATGATCGTGAGGTAGACCTTCGAGACGAAGTTCAGAATCGGGAAGAACCCGTATTTGTCGTGGCTGGAGCGGATCACCGCCACGACAAACCCAATGAACAGCCCCAGGACGATCGCGGACAGCGCGACCTCGAGCGTGACGCCAAGACCATCGAGCAGGTAGTCGTAGCGCCCGTTCTTGATGAAGCACAGGCTGAAGTCGTCGATCAGGGACTGCAGCATCGCCTTACTTGTCCTTCAGCTTGTCCGATTCCGCCGTATACTGCGCGATCCACTTCGCGAGGCGTCCGTCGGCCTTGATCGCCGCGATCGTCTCGTTGATCGCCTTGAGCAGCTCGGGCTGGCCCTTCTTGATCGCGATCGCGTATTCCTCGGAGGTGATGAAGTCCGAGAGCGCGAGATCCGGCTCGCCCTTGACGCAGTTCTTCGCGGGGTCGATGTCGGCGATCACGAAGTCCACGCGTCCGCTCTTGAGGGCGGCCACGGCCTCGGCCGGCGACTTCGCGCGCTCGGGCTCCTGCTTGAGCTGCTCGAGCACGTAGGTCTCGGACGTCGTGCCGCTCTGCACGCCGATCTTCTTGCCCTTGAGCTGCGCCGGATCCTTGAAGGCGCTGCTCTTCTTGTAGATCACCACGATGCCCGTCTTCACGTAGGGGTCGGAGAAGTCCACGTTCTTCTTGCGGTCTTCGGTGACCGTGATGCCGGCGGCGGCGAGGTCGGCCTTGCCGCTGATGACGGCGGGGATGACGGAGTCGAAGTCCACCGTCTCGGACTGGAAGGAGCGGCCGAGCTTCTGCGCCACGGCGCGGCAGATTTCCACGTCGATGCCCACGATCTCCTGTCCACGCAGGAATTCATAGGGCGGGAAGGTCGCCTCGGTGATCATCTTGAGGGAGTTGTCCTGCTGGCCGCAGCCGCACACGACCGCGAGCGCCGCGCCGAGCGCGAGCATCATCATGTTCTTCATGTCTTGTCTTTCTGGTTTGTGCGCCCCTTGCGGGTGCGCGGTTGAGTTGAAAAAGCGTCGTCCGTCTTCGTTTCGGCGGCCATGGACACCAGCTCGCGCGCGTGCTGGTCCACCACGGAGGTGAGCGAGGAGCCGCCGAGCATGCGCGCGATTTCCGCCACGCGGTCGTCGCCCTCGAGGGCGCGGATCGTCGAGCGCGTGCGGCCGCCGGAGACGGCCTTGGCCACGGCGAAGTGCCGCGCGCCGTACACCGCGCTCTGCGGCAGATGGGTGATGGCGATCACCTGGTGGTGCCGCGCCACGGCGCGCAGCTTCTCGCCCACGGCCCGCCCCACTTCGCCGCCGATGTTGGAATCGATTTCGTCGAACACGAGCACGGGAATCGCGTCGTGCTCCGCCACCACGGTCTTCACCGCGAGCATCACGCGCGCGATTTCGCCCGTGGACGCGATTTCGCGCAGCGGCCGCGCGGGTTCGCCCGGGTTCGGCGCGAACTGGAAGTCCACCGCGTCGCAGCCCGTCGCATCCGGCGCGTGCGCCACGAGCGCCACGTCGAAGCCGGCCTTGAGGAAGCCGAGCCCGTGCAGCTCGCGCGTGATCGCGCGGCCGAGCTGCGCGCCCGCCTTGGCGCGCGCGGCGGTGAGCGCGGCGCCCGCAGCGCGCACGGCCTCCTCCGCCGCCGCGATTTCGCCGGCGAGCGCGGCGAGGCGCTCCTCGCGGCCTTCGAGGTCGGCGAGGCGCTGCGCGCGTTCCTCGCGCAGCGCGAGCAGCCCGGCCACGTCGGGGCGGCCGTACTTGCGCTTGAGCTTCTGCACGAGCGAGAGCCGGTCGTCGAGCGCCTGCAGCGTCTCGGGGTCGGCGTCGAGGCGCGACACGGAATCGGCGATGTCGCGGGAAAGTTCCTGCACGTCGAGCGTCACGCGCTCGAGGCGCTCGGCCCACGCGGCGGCGGCCTCGTGGTAGCGCGCCATCTCGCGCACCCGCGCCCCCGCGCCGATGAGCGCGGCGGCGGCGGAGTCGTCCGCCTCCGAGAGCGCGGCCGTGGCGGCGTTGGCGCAGTCGAGAATCTCGGCGGCGTGCGCGGCGGCGGCATGGCGCGCGGGCAGTTCGTCGTCGTCTTCGGAGGTCAGCTGCGCCGCGTCGAGCTCCTCGACCGCGTCGCGCAGACGCGCGCACTCCTCTTCGCCGGCGTCGCCCTGCAGGGCGGCCCGCTGCGCGCGCAAGTCCACGAGGCGCGTCCATGCCGCGCCGTACGCGGCCGTGTCGAGACGTCCGTAGGCGTCGAGCACGCCGCGCTGAAAGGGTTCTTCGAGCAGGGACTGATGGTCGTTCGGCCCGTGCACGTCCACGAGCAGTTTCCCCAGCGCGCGGAGCGTCTGCACGGTGGTGGCGGCGTCGTTCACGTGCACGCGGCCGCCGCCGCCCGCGGCGATCGTGCGGCGCACGAGCAGCGCGCCGTCCTCGCACGGCGGCAGGCCCGCCTCCTCGAGGAAGGCGTCCACCACGCCCGGCACGGAAAATTCGGCCTCGATGCGCGCGTCCTTCGCGCCGTCGCGCACGGTCGAGGCGTCGGCGCGCGCGCCCAGCACGAGCTCCAGCGCGCCCATGAGCACGCTCTTGCCCGCGCCCGTCTCGCCCGTAATGACATTCAGGCCCTCGCCGAATTCGACGTCCGCCGATTCGACGATGGCCAGATTCCGGACTGCCAGACGGGTGAGCACAATGCGGCTCCGCTTACTTCTTGGCGTCCGCCGGCTTCTCGGCGGGCTTGGCCGCGGGCTTCGCCTCGGCGGGCTTTTCGGCGGGCTTGGCCTCGGCAGCGGGCTTGGCTTCGGCCGGCTTCTCGGCAGGCTTGGCTTCGGCCTTCACGGCCTCGGCGGCGGCGTTGGCGGCGTCGAAGAGCGAGTGCGCGGCGCGCGTGGGGTCGTGGCGCTTCACGGCGTCGGCCATGCGCTCGATGCGCGCCTTGGCGAGCTCGTCGGTGGCGGCGGCCTTGAGCGCGTCGAAGTCCTTGGCGGCGCCGTCCTTGTCGCCCGCGAGCGCCTTGCAGCGCGCGGCGCCGAGCTGCGCGGTGAGCAGCAGGTAGGCGTTCGTGTGGGCGCCGGCGAAGGCGGCGAACGCCTCGCCGGCCTCCTTGTACTTCTCCTGGCCTTCGAGCGCGTAGGCGCGGCCCACGGCGGCGATGTCCACGAACGCGGCGTCGGCCTTCTCGGCGAGCGTGTCGTAGACGGCGAGCGCGTCGTCGTAGCGGCCGGCGTCGTAGTAGCCCTTCGCGAGGCGCAGACGCAGCGCGTCGCCGACCTTCGTGGAGCCGTAGTCGGAGACGGCCGTCTCCAGCTCGTCCACCGCAAAGGCGTTCACCAGCGCCTGGTTGGCGGCGGCGTCGCGGCCGCGCAGCCAGTTGCGCCCGGCGTAGAACCCCGCCACGACGACGGCCGCCACGAGCAGCATCGTCACCGTGGACTTTCCTTCCTTCACCCACCAGTCCCACACGGGGAGCAGTTCGGGCGCCGCCTTCACAATGGCGGGCAGATGTTCTTCGGGGGTCTTAGTCTCTTCACTCATGATTTTCCTTGCCTTGTTCTTGACAGGTTTGACGGGAGATGCGGTCCCATTGATCCAGAATCTTTTCATCGCGGCCTTCGGCGCGCGCCACGATGCGGTTGAAGTCGAGCGCGTCGGGGAAGTCGCGGTTGTGCACGAAGCGGCGGCGGCCCTTCTGGGGCGGCTGCGAGAGGCGCTTCACGGAGTCGAGCATGAGCACGGCCGTGAAGTAGGTGGCCTTGGGAATGCGCAGGCGCTTGGCCATCGTGCCGATCACGTCGCGCGCGCGGCCGGGATTCGCCCGCACCATCGCCGCGTAGAGCGCCGCCACGCGCACGCCGTTCGCCACGTCGAAGCCCTGTTCCTTCATCGCCTTCTCGTAGCGGTCGAGCACCGCAAGATACGTCCACGTGGCGGAGTCCTTTCCGCCGTCACGGTCGATGAACGCGGCGAGTTCCGGCAGCAGGTCGCCGAGCAGGCCGAAGTCGTACATCATGCGGAACGCCTTCTCGCTTGCGCCGTAGGGGAAGAGGCGGAACACTTCCTCGCAGAGGCGCGGCACCGAGGCCGTGAGGATGTTCGCGTGCAGCTTGCGGATCGCCTTTTCCGTGCCGCGCTCGATCTTGAAGTCGAGGCGCGAGGCGAACTTCACGGCGCGCATCATGCGCACCGGGTCTTCGCGGAAGCGAATCATCGGATCGCCGATGGAGCGGATGAGGCGCTTCTTGAGGTCTTCGAGGCCGCCCACCCAGTCGATCACCGCGAAGGTCTTGATGTCGTAGAAGAGGCCGTTGACCGTGAAGTCGCGGCGGTAGGCGTCCGTCTCCGGCGTGCCGAAGACGTTGTCCTCGAAGGGGCCTTCGGCGGCATGTTCGATGATTTCGCCCACGGTCTGCGAGTTCTGGCGGAAGGTGGCGGTTTCGATCACCTTGTCGCCGAAGCGCACGTGGGCGAGGCGGAAGCGCCGGCCGATGAGGAAGCAGTTGCGGAAGGTCTTCTTGACCTCCGCGGGCGTGGCGCTCGTGCCCACGTCGAAGTCCTTGGGCGCGCGCCCGAGCAGCAGATCGCGCACGCCGCCGCCCACGAGATACGCGGTGTAGCCGCAGTTGGCGAGACGATAGAGCACCCGCAGAGCATCGGGGTCGATGTTCTTGCGGGAAATGCAGTGATCCGCGCGCGCACAGATGACGGGCTCGCTTCTCTTCTTCCGCGTTCCGAATTTTCCTAGAAAGCCAAACATGAAGTGGCATAGTATACCATATTTTCGCCAAGCGTTGCGCCTTTTTTTGGTCATGGCCGTTCTTTCATCGCGAAAGCGCGGCCGTCGCGAGGGGAAAAACGAAGTGCCTGATCGGGTTCTCCCCAATCAGGCACTCGGAGCACGCGGCACTCGGCACTCAGCACTCAGCACTCAGCACTAAGCACTCGGCACTCGGCACTCGGCACTCTCATCTC
>CAVEDG010000030.1:0-11322 GCA_963614205.1 bacterium
ATGACACCGAAAGACCTGACAAACGAGATTCTCATTGGCTGGGGCGGACCCGAAGTCTTCAACCAGGCGCTGCGCATCGCCCAGCGCAACCAGGTGGCGCGGGCGGACTGGGACGCCGCCACGCACACGGCGACGGGCCGGATCGCGCAGTCGGACGGCTGGGCGATGCCGACGAGCTTCACGCTGCACGACAACGGGCGCATCACGTCGCACTGTCCCTGCCGCACGAACCAGCAATTCGGGATGGTGTGCCCGCACGTGGTCGCGGTCGGCCTCTGCCTCATGTGCCGCATGACCGACCCGGAGGCGGAGGAGAAGTACCAGCAGGAACTGCGGGCCGCGCGCCGCGCCGCGAACGTCGACCCCGCCGACTACATCCGGCGGTCGCCGAACGGCGTGCCGATGCGCCTTTCGCTCACGTGGAACGAGGAGACGTTCGCGGCGGACTTCGCGGCGGACGGCGTGCGGGCATGCCTCGCGCTCTACGACCGCGCGGGGCGGCGCTATTTTCCGGACGATCCGCAGCTGCGCGCGGCGCCGGGCGTGCATCTCGCCCGCGCGGCGGAGAACCTGCTCGCCGTGCTCGAGGACATCTGCGAAGGCCCGGCGACGCGCGAAATCCTGCTCAAGCCCGCGGACTTCCTCAACGTCGCCGAAATGCTCGCGCCCGGCCCGGCCGTGCCGAGCCTCATCCGCGGCGTCCTCGACGAGACGACGGGCGCGATCACGCTCCGCGCGGACGCGGAGCTGCCGTTCGCGCACGACGCCGCGCATGACCGCTTCTTCGTGCACGGCAAGACGGGCGTGATGTGGAGCCGGCCGATCGGGCCGGATGGCGTGGAGGGACACGGCGTCTTCACGCGCCTCGCGAAGGTGCTGGCGGAGCCGTTCCAGAGCCTCTACCGGGCGGCCGAGGTGATTCCGCGCGAGGCGGTGCCGGTGTTCCTGAAGACGAACCTGCCGCTGCTGCGCGCGCAGGCCGACGTGCGTCTCACGCCGGGCGAAGACCTCTTCCGCTTTGAGCCGGACGCGCCGCGCTTCGTGCTCGACGTCTCCGGAACGCGCGCGGCGCTGGGCGCCGACCTCCATGCCGTCTACGGCGCGCAGCGCGTGCTGTGCGGCGCGGCGGGCGAGGCGTGCCGTCCCGACCCCGACGACGTGCTCCTCTACCACGTGCGCAATCCCGCCGCCGAGGCCGCGGCGTGCGCGACGCTGGCGGAGACGGGATTTACGCGCGAGGAGGGCGAGACGCACTGGCACGTCACCAAGCCGCGCGACGTGCTCAACTTCCTCGGCAGCGGCGGCCCGAAGCTCGAACGCCTCGGCTGGAAGGTCGTCTTCTCGGAACGTCTCAACGACCTCGTGGATCGTCTCGGCCACGTGATCGCGACGGTGGACGTGGCGGACGCCGGGCGCGACGGCGCGTTCGAGGTTGGCTGCGCCTACGACGACGGCGGGCGGCACATCGCGCCCGGCGACCTCCAGGCGGCGCTCAACCGCGGCGATTCCTTTCTGACCGTGAACGGCGAGACCGTGCTCATCGACGCGGACGCGATCAACCTCATGCGCGGCGTGTTCGCGGATTGTCCGAGCCGGCCCGGCGCGAAGCCCGGCCACTTCCGCGTGCCCTCGATCTACGCGCCCTACGTGCACAGTTCGCTTGGTGCGCTGTGCGACGCGGTGGAGCTCGAGGACGAGGCCGCGCCGAACTGGCGCGAGACCGCCGCGCAGCGCAACCGCGACGAACACGCGAAGTGGGAACCCGTCGATCTCGGCCGCCTCGAAGGCACGCTGAGACCCTACCAGAAGGACGGCGTCTACTGGATGCGCTTCCTCGAGAAGAGCGGCCTTTCGGGACTGCTCGCGGACGAGATGGGCCTTGGCAAGACGCTGCAGACGCTCACGTGGATTTCGCTCGCGCGCACGGATCCGGAGGCGCGCGGCAAGCCCGCCCTCGTGGTGTGCCCCACGTCGCTCGTGCAGAACTGGGCGGCGGAGGCGGAGAAGTTCACGCCGTGGCTGAAGCGGCTCGTCGTCTCGGGGCCCGACCGCGCGGAGCACTTCGCGGAGATCGACGCGAGCGACCTCGTGATCACCTCCTACGCGCTGTTGCAGCGCGACCTCGAAGCGGCCTATCTCGACCGCACGTTCGGCGTGATCGTGCTCGACGAGGCGCAGCACATCAAGAACCGCCAGACGCGCAACGCGCAGGCCGCGAAGCGCCTTGAGAGCGTGCAGAAGCTCGTGCTCACCGGCACGCCCGTGGAGAACTCCGTGGCCGACGTGTGGAGCATCTTCGACTTCCTGCTGCCGGGCTACCTCGGCCGCTACGACGAGTTCAAGGCGACGACGCAGGACGTGATCGAGGCCGGCGGCACGACGGGCCAGGCGGAGCAGAAACGCCTTCACCGCAAGCTGCATCCGTTCATTCTGCGCCGCCTCAAGAAGACCGTGGCGCGCGACTTGCCGGACAAGATCGTGAAGGTGGCCTACTGCCCGATGACGCCTGACCAGCAGGCGTGGTACAACAAGCTGCTGGCGGACGCGCGCGGCCGCATCGGCGCGATGGTGAAGGCGAAGGGCTTCGCGAAGTCGCGCATGGAGATCCTCGCGCTGCTCATGCGTCTGCGCCAGGTGGCGAGCCATCTCGCGCTGTTGAAGGAGTACCGCGAGAAGGCGGGCGCGGAGAAGGACGCCTCGACCGAGGCGCTCTCGGGCAAGATGGGCGTGTTCCTCGAACTGCTCGACGAGGCGATCGACGGCGGCCACCGCGTGCTCGTGTTCAGCCAGTTCGTCTCGATGCTCACGCTGCTGCGGCGCGAGCTCGAGGCGCGCGGCATCCGCTACTGCTATCTCGACGGCGAGACGAAGGACCGCCTCGGCGCGTGCCGTACCTTCAACACGGACGAATCGATTCCCGTCTTCCTCATCTCGCTGCACGCGGGTGGCACGGGCCTCAACCTCACGGGCGCGGACATGGTCGTGCACTTCGACCCCTGGTGGAATCCGGCCGTGGAGGCGCAGGCGACCGACCGCGCGCACCGCATTGGCCAGAAGCGCACCGTCTACGTGGTGAAGCTCATCGCGGAGAACTCCGTGGAGGAGCGCGTGCTCGCGCTGCAGCAGCGCAAGCAGCTCGTGATCGACGCGACCGTGGGCACCACCGACGAGGCCGCCGTGCAGAAGCTCACCTTCGACGACGTCCGCGCGATCGTGGGGCTGTAGCCTACATGACGACGGCGGGAAGTCCGTGATTCCGGAAGGGCGCGAGGTCGAGATCGAGCGGGCGGTTGACGTCGAAGCCGGGCGCGTAGGTGCGTCCCGTGAAGGGATACTTCGCGCCGGCGGTGAGATGGTAGGGCAGCAGTTCCACGCGCTGAAGACCGGAAGGGCCTTCGAGCAGACGCGCGAAGCCCTCCTTCGCCTCGGGCGTGTCGTTCACGCCCGGAATGAGGGGGATGCGGGCGATGAAGGGATGCCCGGACGCCTTGAGCCAGCGGAGGTTCTCGTGGATGGGCGCGGGATCGACGCCCGTCCAGCGCCGATGCGCGGCGGGGTCGGGGTGCTTGAGATCCTGGAAGACGAGGTCGATCTGCGGGATGAGGCGTTGGTAGACGGAGGGGGCGGCGTAGCCGCTCGTCTCGATGGCGAGGTGCTGGCCGGCGAGCAGGGGAATGAGCGCCTCGAGAAACGTCGCCTGCAGAAGAGGCTCGCCGCCGGAGAAGGTCACGCCGCCGGAGGAGGAGGCGAAGACGTCCGCATTCTCGAGAATCTCCCGGGCGAGCGTCGGCGCGTCCACGCGGCGGCCGCACGGTACGCGCGCGCCGTTGGGGCAGGGCCCGCCGTGTGCGCAGGCGCCGCAGTGGCGGCAGCGCGCGGCCTTGAAGAGCATTTCCGGCTCGGGGGAGAGACCTTCGGGGTTGTGGCACCAGGCGCAGCGCAGGGGACAGCCCTTGAAGAAGACCGTCGTGCGGATGCCGGGGCCGTCGTGGAGGCAGAATTCGCGCACCTCGAAGACCACGGCCGTTGTGTGTGACTGCTGCATGGCGGGAAGTATAGCACATTCCGTAATAGAGCGTTATTCCTATTATCTATCGCCACGACAATAATGGGTTACTCAAGTTCTGCGCGAAGGTTTGTGCTATACTATTCCGTTCTCTAGGAGTACCAGAGCCATGTTCAACGCAAAAGTCTATCATCGCATTGACGCGCTTTCGGGATCCATTGCGACGCTTCGCGCCGAGGGCGTGAAGTACAATGAGATCGCGGAAGTCAGCTCTCGGGCCGGCACCTCGCTTGCGCAGGTGATTAAGCTCGACGGCCCGAACGTCACGCTGCAGATCTTCGCCGGCGCGCGCGGCGTGGATACCGACGCCTCCGTGCGCTTCCTCGGCGAAACGATGAAGGTGCCCTTCGCCGATGCGCTGCTTGGCCGCGCCTTCACCGGCACGGGCGAACCGCGCGACGGCGGCCCGGCGATCAACGAGAACCAGATTCCGATCGGCCAGCCCTCCGTGAATCCCGCCAAGCGCATCATGCCGAGCCGCATGGTGCGCACGAACATCCCGATGATCGACCTCTTCAACTCGCTCGTCGTGTCGCAGAAGCTGCCGATCTTCGCGCGCGCCGGCGAGCCCTACAACGAGCTGCTCGCCCGCATCGCCCTCCAGGCGAACTCCGACGTGATCGTCATCGGCGGCATGGGCCTCAAGTACGACGAGTACCTCAAGTTCCGCGCCACGCTCGACCAGAGCGGCGCGCTCTCCAAGACCGTCATGTTCGTGCACACGGCCGCCGAGCCGACCGTGGAGTGCATGCTCGTGCCGGACGTCGCCCTCGCCGTCGCCGAGAAGTTCGCGCTCGAGGGCAAGGACGTGCTCTGCCTGCTCACCGACATGACCTCCTTCGCCGACGCGATGAAGGAAATCGCGATCACCATGGAGCAGATTCCCTCCAACCGCGGCTATCCCGGCGACCTCTACTCGCAGCTCGCCGCGCGCTACGAGAAGGCGGTCGACTTCGACGGCGCCGGCTCCATCACGATCCTCGCCGTCACGACGATGCCGGGCGACGACGTCACCCACCCCGTGCCGGACAACACGGGCTACATCACGGAAGGGCAGTTCTACCTGCGCAACGGACGCATCGAGCCGTTCGGGTCGCTCTCGCGCCTGAAGCAGCAGGTCAACAAGGGCGTCGACCCCGCGAATCCCGCCCAGCGCGCCGCGCTGCTCGAGAAGGCCCACGTGGCGGCCGGCGAGCCGATCTCCGACCGCGACCTCATGCGCCGCGCCAACGTCACGCGCTACGACCACCGCACCGTGATGGACGCCATGATCAAGCTCTACGCCTCCTACAAGGAAACCGTCGAGAAGCAGTCCATGGGCTTCAAGATGAGCGAGTGGGACCGCAAGCTGCTCAAGTTCGGCGCGCTCTTCGAGGAGAAGATGATGGATCTTTCCGTGAACATCGAGCTCATCGACGCGCTCGACCTCGGCTGGAAGATCCTGGCGGACTGCTTCAACAAGGACGAAGTCGGCATCCCCTCGAAGTACACCGATGCGTTCTGGCCCAAGAAGTAGTTGGTAGTTGGTAGTTGAGAGTTGATAGTTGGTAGTTGGTAGTTGATAGTTGGTAGTTGGTAGTTGGTAGTTGAGAGTTGGTAGTTGAGAGTTGGTGAGTGATGAAGAATGAACTGAAGATTGTTTCCTTTGCCGGCGTGCTGGAAGTCGTTCACGCGCTGCCGGGCCGGCTGCGTCTGCGCGTGCCGTCCCTGTGCGGGCGGCCGCGCGCGCTGGCGGACTTCGCCGCGAGCCTGAAGCGGCTGGACGGCATCCACGACGTCACGGTGAATCCCGTGCTCGGCACGGCGCTCGTGCGCTACGACGCGGCGGCGCTCACGCCCTCGCTCGTGGTGGCGGCCGCCACGCACGGCTTCGACTTCGAGGCGGCCATGCGCAGCCAGCGTTCGATCGTGGGCGGCGAGCTGCGCGCGATCCACTACGCGCTCAACCAGGCGGTGCTGCAGCGCACGGGCGGTCTCTTCGACCTGCCGGCGATCATGACGGTGCTGCTCATCATCGTGCTCGTGCGCGGCCTTTCCGGGCGCGGCGGGCCGAAGTTCTCTCCGCTCGCCGTGCTGTGGTGGCTGCATCGGTCGTTCTCGAAATGAATGCGCTCATCCAGGCCTATCTGAAGTGCGTGGGCGGCATCCACGTCGTTCACTCCCTGCCCGGGCGCGTGCGCGTGGCGATCCACGGGGCGCGTCCCTACGCGGCGCTGGCGGCGAAGTTCGCGCCCGCGTTCGAGGCGCGGCTGTGCCAACAGCCGGGCGTCACCGACGCCGCGTTCAACGCCGTCACGGGCAATCTGCTCGTGCACTACGACGCCACGAAGACGTGCGAGGCCGAGATCACCGTGTGGCTCGACTCCGCCTGGAAGGCGTTCACGCTCTTCCTCGGCGAGCTCGGCGCGGTCGATGCGCTCGACGACGCCGGCGTGGCCGCCGCCGTGTCGCGCTTCGTCGCCACGCTGTGAGGTTCGTACCATGTCCTTTCGCTCATCCCAGCCCTTGCTCAAATGCCGGTTCGCGCACCGGATTCCCGGGCGCGTGCGCCTCGTGTGCCGCGCGGTGAAGTATCTCGGCGCGGAACAGACCGATCTCGAAGACCATTTCTCGCAGCTGCGCGGCGTGAAGTCGCAGCGCATGAACTGCGCCGCGTCGAGCGTGATCCTCACGTACGACCCGGAGGCGACGACGGACGAGGAACTGCTCGAGTCCGTCGAGAGCCTCATCCAGATCCACTCGCTTTCGGCGCTGCGCAAGGCGCGCGAGGAGCGCAACCACCTGCGCGTGCAGGAACGCGACCTGCACGAGGAGACGCTCGGCGCAATGCTCACGCGCGCGGGCATCGCGGGCGCGCTGCTCGTGGGCACGTGGATCTTCCGGCGCGCCGTGCCGGCCACGATTCTCGGGCGCCTGCTTTCGCCCGCGGGCTTCGGCGCGCTCGCGCTCGCCGGACCGATCTTCCGCAGCGGCCTCGGCGCGCTGCGGCGCACGTTCCTGCCCAACGCGGATACGCTCAGCGCGCTCGCCGTCGTCTCGAGCGTGGCCTCGGGGCGCGCGGGTTCCGCGCTCACCGTGCTGCTGCTGCACGATCTCGCCGAGTCGCTCACCGCCTACACGATGGACCAGACGCGCAATGCCATCCGCGACATGCTCTCGGTGGACGGCGAGGAGGCGTGGCTTTCGACCGACGGCAGGCCCGGCACGCCGCTCGTGCGCGTGGCGGCGAAGGATCTCAAGGCGGGCTGCTTCATCGTGGTGCACACGGGCGAGAAGATCGTGGCGGACGGCGAGGTCACGGCGGGCCGCCTGCTCGTGGACCAGTCATCCATCACGGGCGAGTTCGGCCCCGTGCCGCGCGAGGCGGGCGGCAAGGTCTTCGCGGGCACGCTCGCGGTGGACGGCACGGCCACGATCCGCGTGGAGTCCGTGGGCGAGGGCACGGCCGTGTCGCGCATCATCCGCATGGTGGAGGAGGCGGAGGGGAAGAAGGCCGAGATCCAGACGTATGCGGACCGCTTCTCGTCGGCGCTCGTGCCCGTGAACATCACGCTCGCGCTCGCGGTGTTCTTCTGCACGCGCGACGTGAACCGCGCGCTCAACATGCTCGTGATCGACTACTCGTGCGGCATTCGCCTCTCCACGGCCGCCGCGCTTTCCGCCGCGATCTCCACGGCCGCGCACAACGGCGTGCTCATCAAGGGCGGCGGGTCGCTGCAGACGCTCACCGAGGCCGACACGCTCATTCTCGACAAGACGGGCACGCTCACGGAAGGCAAGCCGCGCGTGACCTCCATTGCCACCGTGTCGGGCGCCTACTCGCGCGAGCAGGTGCTCGCCCTCGCCGCCGCCGCAGAGGAGACGAGCCGCCACCCGATGGCGAACGCGATCCGCGCGCAGCTGCAGCGCGTGGGCGGCAAGGTGCCGCGCCACCAGGAGATCCACACCGTGGTCGGCCGCGGCGTGTGGACGAAGGTCGGGCGCAAGACGGTGCGCGTGGGCTCGAAGCGCTTTCTCAACGAGGCCGGCATCCACACGCACCCGATGCGCGAGCAGGCCTCGAAGCTCTTCGCCAACGGCGAGAGCGTGATCTACGTGGCGAGCGGCGACGAGATCGTGGGTCTCATCGGCATCCGCGACCCGCTGCGCGAGAACATGAAGAAGGCGCTCAACCGCCTGCGCCTTTCGGGCGTGGACGACATCATGCTGCTCACGGGCGACCAGGAGCAGCAGGCCGACGTGGTGGCGCGCCGCCTCGGGCTCGACAGCTTCGAATCCGAGCTCATGCCGGAGGACAAGGCGAAGGTCATCCTGCGCCTGCAGGCCGGCGGCAACGGCGTGGTCATGGTCGGCGACGGCATCAACGACGCGCCCGGCCTCGCCTACGCCGACGTGGGCATTGCGCTCGGCAAGACGCGCACCGACGTGGCGATGGAGGCGGCGGACATCACGATCGCCGGCGACAACGCCATGCTCCTGCCCGCCACCTACGGCCTCGCGCGCCACACCATGGACGTCATCCGCCAGAACTTCTTCGTGGCGGTGGGCGTGAACACGGTCGGCCTGCTCCTCGGCGGGCTCGGCCTCATCCCCGTGATCGTGGGCGCCGTGATGCACAACGCGAGCACGATCCTCGTGGTCGGCAACTCCCTGCGCATCTTCTTCTACGACATGCACGAGCCGGCCCGCCGCTGACGCGCGGGCTAGCGATGCGTTTCCATCAGGAGCGCAAGGCGTTCCACTTCGGGCTTCGCCAGGGCGGAGGGCTGTTGCGCGAGCCAGGCCACGGCGCGCGCGGCGTTGAGCACCGTGGCGCGCCCCACCTGCTGCAGCCCCGGCGCGAAGGCGTCGGAGGCAAGGCACAGCACGGGCGCCACGTCGCCATCCCAGCCCGCCGCGCGCAGCACGGTCTTCACGGCGTCGGCCTGGCGCGTTGCCTGCACGAGCGGCGCGCGATCCGCGAGGCGCCCCTCCACGAGCATTTCGCCCTGCTCCACCGTCACGCGGCCGCGCCAGTTCTTCGTCTCCACGGCGTAGACGCCCGCAGGCCCCACGAGCACGTGATCCACGTGGTACGGCCCGGCCACGAAGTCGTGGAAGGCGTGCCACGTGTTCGGCAGCGCGTCGAGCACGCCCGCCACGCGCTCTTCGCCGCGCGCGCCCTTGAAGTAGGACTCCACGCGGCGCAGCCCCCGGCGCCACCAGAACGCCGTGGCCGCCACGCACGCCGCGAACGCCGCCGCGAAGACGAGCGGATGTCGCCCGAGCGCGAGCGCCGCGCCGCACGCGCCGAGCGCGATGCAGCAGAGAAAGACCGGCCAGAGCGAGAGCATTGTGCCGCGCACCTTGGCCCATTCACCGGGATTGCCATGTCGAATCATGTCGAGATCTCCTTCATCACGCGCGCGGCGATCGCCTCCGCGTCGAGGCCGTGCAGGCGTTCGAGTTCGGACACGGTGCCGTGGCCCACGAAGGCGTCGGGCCAGCCGAAGCGCACGTCCGCGCCGAGGGCCTCGCCGAAGCCGCCGGCGATGCTGCCGTTTTCAAGCGAGACGATGAGCGCGCCCGCCGCGCGCTGGCGCGCGAGCCGCGCCGCGTCGAACGGCTTCGCGAACCGCGCGTCCACCACGCCCGCGGAGACGCCCTGCGCCGCGAGCAGCTGCGCCGCCGCGCGCGCCTTCGCCGTCCAGTCGCCGAGCGCCCAGAACTGCACGCGCGCCGTGTCGTCGCCCACCAGCTGCCGCGCCTGGCCCACGCCGGCCGGCGCGCGCGGTGCGGTGGCGGTCGGCGCCGTGCCGCGCGGATAGCGGATGACCCACGGGCCGCCCGTCTCCAGCGCGAGGTCGAGCAGCGCCGCGAGATCGTCCGCGTCGGACGGCGCGCAGATCGTGAGGCCCGGCAGCGCGCGCAGCAGCGCGACGTCGAACATGCCGTGATGCGTGCGGCCGTCGCGCCCCACGCAGCCCGCGCGATCCACGCCGAAGATCACGGGCAGCTTCAGCAGGCACACGTCGTGCATCACCTGATCGACCGCGCGCTGCAGGAACGAGGAGTAGACGGCCACCACGGGCCGCATGCCCTCCTTCGCGAGCCCCGCCGCAAATGCGACGAGATGCTCTTCGCAAATGCCCACGTCGAAGAAGCGCTTCGGGAATTCGCGCGCGAAGGCGGCGAGCCCCGTGCCGTCGCGCATGGCGGCCGTGAGCGCGCAGAGGCGCGCGTCCGCGCGCGCCCGCGCCACGAGCGCCGCGCCGAAGGCCGCGCTCCAGTCCGGCGCCGCGGGCGGCGTCAGCACGGGATGCGCGAGGTCGAAGGCGCCCACGCCGTGCCAGGCGGTGGGGTCCGCCTCGGCGGGCGCGAAGCCGCGCCCCTTGCGCGTGACCACGTGCACCACGATGCTGCGCTTGTCGTCGCGCGCCACGCGCAGCGCCTGCTCGAGCGCCGCCACGTCGTGCCCGTCCACCGGACCCACGTAGCGCATGCCGAGCGATTCAAAGAAGGCGTTGCCGAGCAGCATGGACTTCACCGCGCGCTCGATGCGGTGGTAGAAGCCGCGCAGGAACGTGAGGCGCGCGCGGTGGCCGAGCCGTTCGAGCGCGAGCTTCACGCGGTTGTAGCGCCGCCCCGTGAGCAGCCGCCCGAGAATGCGCGCGCACGCCCCCACGTTCTTCGAGATGGACATCGCGTTGTCGTTGACCACGAGGATCACGCGCCCCTTCATCGCCGCGCAGTCGTTGAGCGCCTCAAGGGACATCCCGTTCGCAAGCGCGGCGTCGCCCACCACGGCGACCACCTGTTCCGTGCCGCCGCGCAGGTCGCGCGCCGCCGCCATGCCTTCCGCCACCGAAAGCGCGTTGCCCGCGTGGCCCGTGACGAAGGCGTCGCAGCGCGTCTCCTCCGGATTGCAGAAGCCCGAGAGCCCGCCGAGCGCGCGGAGCGTGCCCATGCGCGCGCGGCGGCCCGTGAGGATCTTCCAGGCGTAGGTCTGATGCCCCACGTCCCACACGACGCGGTCGCGCTCGGGGTCGAACACGCGCAGCAGACCGATCACGAGTTCCACCGCGCCGAGCGAGCTCGCCAGGTGGCCGCCCGTGCGCGAGACGGTCGCGAGGATCTCGTCGCGCACCTCCTGCGCGAGCGCGGGCAGGTCGGCGGCGGAGAGGCGGCGCACGTCGGCGGGCGTCTGCACGGCGTCGAGCATGCGGCTCATGCGTGGCCCCCCATGCGGCGTTCGCGCTTCGCGTAGGCGGCGAGCG
>CAVEDG010000031.1:0-11252 GCA_963614205.1 bacterium
TGGAGATCGACCCGATGTACGATCCCGCCGCCGGCCTGATCCTCTGGGAACTCTAAGGACGACTTAAGCGGTATACGGCGGTGCGCTCCAGCGGAGATCGACGAGGCGGATCTCCGCGTGCGGCGTGCCGCCGTAGTCGTTCAGGATGAGCGTGAAGAGGATGTCGCAGGGATGCGCCGCGTGGGTGCGCAGCGTGTCGACCTGGTCGCCATGCCCCCACCACACGGCGCGCGGGATGGCGAGATTGGCGAAGCGCAGCGTGAGGTGCTTCCCTTCCGCGCCGAGCGCCTCCACGTGGTTCAGCATCACGCGGCGCAGGCCGAACACGGGCTCGGGGTTGCATTCGCCGAAGGGCTCGAGCGTCTGCAGCTGGCGATAAAGCGCGAGCCAGCCGTCCAGCGAGAAGTCGCGCGGCTCCAGCCAGCCGTCGAAGACGTGCGTGGGCAGCGCGTCGCCCAGGGCCGCGCGCTGCGCCGCGCACGCGGCCGCAAACGCCTGCGAAAACGCCGCGAGCGCCTCGGGGCGCACCGTGAGACCGTCCTCCGCAAAGGCCTCGGGGCGCAGCGTGAAGCCGCCCGCCGCCGCATGGCCGCCATAGCGCGACAGCTCCTCCGCCGACGCCGCAAGCGCGTTGCGCACGTTGTAGCCGTCCGGCGCGCGCACGCTGCCCGTGTCGCCCACCACCACGGCCGCCGGCACGTGATACGTCTCGGTGAGGCGCGCGGCCACGATGCCGGAGACGCCCTTGTGCCAGCCTTCGGCCACGCCCGGCGCGGAGCGGTCGCGCCCCCACACCACCACGGCGCCCGGATTCTCCACGCCCGCCAGCTGCGCGCGCGCCTCCTCGAACATGCTCAGCTCGAAACTGCGCCGCGCGCCGTTGTAGCCTTCCAGCTTCACGGCGAGCATCCGCGCGCGCTCGCGCTCCTCCTCGCCGCTCACGAGCAGCTCGAAGGCCTCGCGCGCCGTGGCCATGCGCCCCGCCGCGTTGATGCGCGGGGCAAGCGTGAAGCCGAAGTCGCGCGCCGTGAGATCGTTCGCGCTGCGCGCGGCGCGGTCGAGCAGTTCGCGCAGCCCCACGGGCGCACAGCGCCGGAAGAACGCAAGCGCCTGCGAGACGAGCACGCGGTTCTGCCCCGTGAGCGCCACGATGTCCGCCACCGTCGCCACGCCCGCGAGCACGAGCAGGGGGCCCGCGAACTTCGGGCCCGCGTAGAAGCCCGCCTCGGTGGCCGCCTGCACGAGCGCGAACGCGAGGAAGAACGCCACGCCCGCACCGCACAGGTCTTCGCAGCCGGGCGCGGCCTTCACGCGCGGATCCACGAGCGCGTCCGCCAGCGGAATCACCTCGCCCGGCAGATGATGGTCCGTGACGACCACGGTGATGCCGCGCGCGCGCAGACCGGAGATCTCCTCCACCGCGCCGATGCCGTTGTCGACCGTGACGACGAGCGCCACCTCGGGCTCGTCGCGCAGCAGGCGCTCGAGCGAGGCGGCGGTCATGCCGTAGCCCTCCTCCGTGCGCAGCGGAATGAACGCGCCCGCGTTGCCGCCCAGCCGGCGCAGCGTCGAGACGAGAATCGCCGACGCGCACACGCCGTCCGTGTCGTAGTCGCCGAAGACGACGATGCGCCGCCGATCGCGCACGAACGGCAGAATCACGCGCACGGCCTCCGTCAGGCCCGGCAGCGCCGCCGGCGCCATCAGCCGCGCCAGCGACGGATCGAAGAACGCCTCCAGATCCGCCGCGTCGAGACCGCGCGCCGCCAGCACACGCGCCACGACCGGAGAAACACCGGCCGCGGCCAGCGCCGCCACGCGCGCTTCATCGCACGGCCG
The DNA here is from genome assembly GCA_963614205.1 of bacterium. Lineage (GTDB taxonomy): Bacteria > Verrucomicrobiota > Kiritimatiellia > RFP12 > UBA1067 > RUG572. Next base: position 1,840 of record CAVEDG010000031.1, read on the forward strand.
CTCCCGCCAAATGGACGTGGATTCCATGTCCCGTCGCTTTGGTCGCTAGCGATTCAGCTTGTCCTGCGTGCCCAGCACGCACTTCACCTCGGCCTCCGCGGCGAGCGCGTCGCCCACGTAGCCCTTGAGCGCGAACACGCCCAGACGGCTGCCCACGCGGATGTTCGTGGCCACGGTGGTGAGCGTGTCGCCCGGGCGCACCGGGTGGCGGAAGCGCACCTTGTCCACGCCGCCGAGAATGAACGCGGCCTGGCCTTCCGGCAGCAGCTTGCGCGCGACCACGGCGGCGCCGGCCACCTGGCACATCGCCTCGATGAGCACCACGCCCGGCACGATCGGATAGAACGGGAAATGCCCCTTGAAGAATTCGTTCTTCTCGGTGGTGAACGTGTAGGTGCCGAGCGCGCCCGTCTCGTCCGCGGAGATCAGCTCGTCCACGAAGAGGAACGGATCGCGGTGCGGCAGCAGTTCGATGCCGGGGAGATGGTACTCCTGCTTGAACGTGGGAAACTCCATGCGCCCTCCTCAGTTCTTGCGGAACACGAGCACGCCGTTGTGGCCGCCGAAGCCGAGCGACGTGGAGACGGCCACGCGGATCTGCTTCGCCACGCCCGTGTTGGGCGTGTAGTCGAGATCGCACTCGGGGTCGGGGGTCTCGTAGTTGATCGTGGGCGGCACGAAGGCGTCCTCGATCGCGAGCGCGCAGAACGCGGCCTCGAGCGCGCCCGTGGCGCCGAGCAGGTGGCCGGTCATCGACTTCGTGGAGGAGATCTTGAGCGCGCGCGCGCCCGCCTCGCCGAAGACGTCCTTGAACGCCTTCGTCTCCATCACGTCGTTGAGGTGCGTGGAGGTGCCGTGCGCGTTGATGTAGTCCACGGTGGAGAGATCGTCCACGCCGGCGTCCTTGAGGGCGAGGCGGATGGCCTTGACGGCGCCCGCGCCCGTGGGGTCGGGGGCGGTGATGTGGTAGGCGTCGGACGTGGCGCCGTAGCCGGCGAGCTCGCAGTAGACGTGGGCGCCGCGCGCCTTGGCGTGTTCTTCGCTTTCGAGGATGAGGATGGCGGCGCCTTCGCCCATCACGAAGCCGCAGCGATCCGCGTTGAACGGACGCGACGACTTCTCGGGAGCGTCGTTGAACTGCGTGGCGAGGGCCTTCATCTTCATGAACCCGCCCACGGCGAATTCGCAGATCGTCGCCTCGGCGCCGCCCGCGATCACCACGTCGGCGCGGCCGGCGCGGATGAGGTCGAGCGACACGCCGAGCGCGTCGGTGGAGCTCGCGCACGCCGTGACGACCACCTGCGCCGGACCCTTCGCGCCGAGCGTCATCGACACGTTGCCGGCGGCCTCGTTCGCGATAAGTTCGGGGATGGCGAGCGGGGAGAGGCGGTCCGGGCCGCGCTCGAGCAGCGTCTTCCACGCCTCGCCGCTCGTCTCCATGCCGCCGATGCCGTTGCCGAGGATCGTGGCGACGCGCTCCATGTCGGGCTTCGCGTCGGCGGTGTAGCCGGCGTCGTTCCAGGCCTCCACGGCGGCGGCCACGGCGTACTTCGAGAAGAGATCCATGTGGCGCGCGGCCTTGCGGTCCACGTAGCCCGTGGATTCGAGGTAGGCGGGGAAGTCCTTCACCTCGCCCGCCACCTGGCAGGTGCAGCGCGACGGGTCGAAGCGCGTGATGCGCCCGATGCCGCTCCTGCCCGCCTTGACGTTTGCCCACGTGGCGGCCTTGCCGTTGCCGCACGGGGTGACCATGCCGATTCCCGTAATGACGACTTTGTTCATGTTGCGTATTCCTTTGATGTCTGAAAGTTCTTGAATGCGCGGCCTCACAGATGCGGCCACTGCATGTAGGTGCCGGCGTAGGTGAGCCCCGCGCCGAAGCCGCACAGCACGATCTTCATGCCCGCGGTCAGTTCGCCGTTGCGCACGGCCTCGTCGAGCGCGAGCGGAATCGAGGCGGCGGACGTGTTGCCGGTCTTCTCGAGATTGAGGTAGAACTTCTCGAGCGGCAACTTCATGCGCCGCGCCACGGCCTCGATGATGCGGCCGTTCGCCTGGTGCGCGAACACGCGGTCGAGGCAGTCGGGCGTGGTGCCGAGGCGCTCGCACAGCTGGTTCGTGACCTTCGCGAGCGAACGCACCGCGAACGCAAACACGTCGTGGCCCTGCAGTTCGAGGAACGGAATCTGCACGGTGCCGGGCACGGGCGCGCGCCGCGTGCCGCCTTCGCGCGTGATGAACTTCGCGCCGTTGCCGTCCGCCCACAGCACGGAATGCGCGCTCGGGCCCTCCTCCTCCGGCACGTCGCCGATCACGACCGCGCCCGCGCCGTCGCCGAAGAGGATGCAGCTGGCGCGATCGCGCCAGTCCACCACGCGCGAGAGCGTCTCGGCGCCGATCACGATCGCCTTGCGCGACCGGTTCTCCTTCACCCAGCAGCGCGCCTGATCGAGCGCGTAGACGAAGCCCGCGCACGCGGCCTGCAGGTCGTAGGCGCCTGTGGCGGGGCAGCCGAGCGCGGCCTGCACGAGGCACGCGGTGGAGGGGAACGTGTTGTAGTCCGGCGACGACGTCGCCACCACGATGAGGCCGATCTCCTCGGGCGTCGCGCCGGCCGCCTCCATCGCCGCGCGCGCGGCCTTGGTGGCCATGGTGGACGTGCAGTCGTCCTCGCCCGCGATGTGGCGCGCGTGGATGCCCGTGTGCGAATAGATCCACTCGTCGGAGGTGTCGAGCGTCTTCGCGAGGTCGTCGTTCGTGACGACCTTCGGCGGCAGGTAGCCGCCCGTGCCCAGAATCTTCAGTGCCATGTGAGGTCTTGTCTTTCCTTTTTCGTGATGTGTGATGGTGATGTGTGATGGTGTTAAAGTGCGGTGAAGAAGGACTGGATCTCCTCGAGCTGCGGCACCTTCTTGACGATGTAGGCGCGGCAGAGCGCGTAGATTTCCGCCGCCGTGTGCGTGTCGCACGCCGCGCGCGCCGTGTCGGCCAGCTCGCGCAGCTCGTCCGCCGTGAGCGCGCGCAGCACCTTGCGCAGCACGGGGATGTAGCTCGCGCTCATCGAGAGCTCGCTCACGCCCAGGCCCACCCAGAGCGCGCCGAGCACGGGGTCGCTCGCCGTCTCACCGCACACGGCCACGGGAATGCCCGCCGCCTTCGCCGCGCGCACGGTCATGTCCATCAGCCGGATCACGGCCGGGTTCGTGGGCTGGTAGAGGTAGGCCACCTGCGCGTTGCCGCGGTCGGCCGCCAGGGTGTACTGCACGAGGTCGTTCGTGCCGACCGAGAAGAAGTCGACTTCGCGCGCAAGCGCGTCCGCGCAGAGGGCGGCGGACGGAATCTCGATCATGCAGCCCACGGGGAGCTCGTCGTCGAACGGCACGCCCTCGGCGCGCAGCTCGTCCTTCGCGCGGCGCAGTTCGTCGTTCGCCTCGCGCAGTTCCGCGGCCGTGGCGATCATCGGCCACATGAGGGCGGAAGGCCCGACCGCGCTCGCGCGCAGGATCGCGCGGATCTGGCCACGCATCACGTCGCGGTGCGCGAAGAGCCACCGGATCGACCGACAGCCGAGAAAGGGATTGGCCTCGTTGGCGGAGACGCCGCGCATGAGCTTGTCGCCGCCGAGATCGAGCGCGCGGAAGACGACGCGCGCCGTCTCGCCCATCGCGCGCGCCGCGCGCACGGCCTCGGCGTACGCGGCCGTCTGCTCGTCTTCCGACGGCATGCGTTCGCCGCCGAGCCACAGATACTCCGTGCGGTAGAGGCCCACGCCCTCGGCGCCGAACGCGGCAAAGCCGCCCATCGGCACGCCGGGCTGGGCGTTGGCGCAGAACTGGACCTTGACGCCGTCCTTCGTGGTGCCCGCGCGGTCTTCCTCCAGCAGGGCGAGCAGCTCGCGCTCGCGCCGCACGAGGCGGGCGAAGTCGGCGCACGTGCGCACGTCGGGATTCACCGTCACGGCGCCGTTCGTGCCGTCGAGCAGGATGTCGTCGCCGGGCTTGACGCGCGCGACGATGTCCCCCAGCCCCACGACGGCGGGGATGCCGAGGATGCGCGCCAGCAGCGCCACGTGCGAGGTGGAGGACCCGCGGTCCGTCGCGAAGCCGAGAATCAGCTCGCGCGGCAAGGCCACGGTGTCGGATGGCGTGAGGTCGGCCGCGACCACGATCACGGGTTCGGTGATCTGCGCGAAGGCGTTGCCCGTGCGCCCGAGCAGCACGCGCAGCATGCGCCGCTCGATGTCGTCGATGTCGCGCACGCGCTCGCGCAGATACGAATCCTTCATGCGCCCGAACAGCGCGCGGAAGTCGGCCACCGTGTGGCGCACGGCCGCCTCGGCGTTGACGCGCTTCGCGCGGATGAGGCCTCGGATGGTCTCGCGCGTGGAGACGTCGTTCAGGATCTCGAGATGGTTCGCGAAGACGGTGACGGCGTTGTCGCCCTTTTCGCCGAGCTGCGCCATGAGACGCTCGATCTGCGCATGCGTCTCCCGATGCGCCGCATCGAAGCGGGCGACCTCCGCCTCCACGCGCTCCGGCGGGATCGTGTATTCGGGAATGTTCTGCACGTCGTCGGGACGGTGCACGAACACGGGCCCCGCGGCAAAGCCGCGCGACACGCCAATGCCCGTGACGGTGACCATCGCGGGCGCGTTCCCGGAAATGTCGATCGGCACGCCCACGCGGCTACTGCTCGTCCGGAATGTCGAACTTGCGCTGCACGAGCGCCTCGAGCTCGTCGAGCGCCTCGTGCGCCTGCGGGCCCTTCGCCGTGACGACGAGCTTCGTGCCGCACGTGGCCTCAAGGGTCATGAGCGCCATGATGGACTTGCCGCTCACCACGTTGCCGTCCTTCTCCACGTCCACGTCCGCATCGAAGCGGGACGCGATCTTCGCGAAGAGGCCGGCGGGGCGCACGTGCATGCCGTACTTGTTGAGCAGCACGAGTTCGCGGACTTCCTTCTGTTCTTCTGCCATAATCGACTCCTTGTTAGAAATTCCCTGATTCTTCGGCGCGGGCGCGCAGCTGCGCGTCGAGCGCCTTGACGGCGTCGTGGCCCGCGGCGATCAGCTTGTACTGCTGCGCGGCCGTCTCCACGAGATTGACGAGATCGCGTCCGGCGGCGACCGGGATCGTGATCTGCGGCACGTCCACGCCGAGGATCGTGCGCCACTGGCGCTCCTCGCCGGTGCGGTCGAGCTCGCCTTCGGTCTCCTTCATGCTCTTGAGGGTGACCACGAGGTCGAGCTGCTTTTCGTTGCGCACGGCCGTGACGCCGAACACGCTGGGCACGTGGATGATGCCGATGCCCCGGATCTCCATGTAGTTGCGCGTGGCGGGCGAGGCGGTCGCGAAGAGGCGGTTGGCCGCCACGTCCCTGCGCAGGCACGTGAGGTCGTCCGCCACCAGCGCGTTGCCGTGCTTGATGAGCCCGAGGGCGGTTTCGCTCTTGCCGAGGCCGGGCGCGCCCTCGAGCATCACGCCCAGTCCCGCGACCTCCACGGTGGTGCCGTAGAGACGCACTTTCGGCGCGCGCAGCCTCTCCAGGACGAATGCGGCCTGGTGGAAGAAGACGCGCGTGAGGAGGCTCGTGCGGCACACGACCGCGCCGGCCTCCCGCGCCAGCGCGGCAATCGAGGGCGGAACCTCGATGCCGCACGCGAAGATGAGGCAGTAGGCCCCCCGGTCGAACAGCGTCTTGAGTCGGGCGAGTCGCTCGCCGAGCGGCAGGCTTTCGAGGTAGCCCTGTTCAGCCTGGCCAATGACCTGGAGACGCCGCCACGCGAAGAAGCCATAGTATCCCGTCAGGGCGAGCCCGGGCCGGTTGCACATCGGTTCGAGAACCTCGTGCTCCAGCCCGTCGCCGCCCACCACGACGTCCATGCGCAGACGCTCCGCCCCCGCTTCGACGAACTCGCGAAGCGTGAACGGCGTGGCGCCGGGAATCTGTTCGACGGGATCCATTTCTCTCTCCGCACTCAGCACCAAGCACCAAGCACTCAGCACTCGGCACTAATTCCGGGGCGAATCGGCGCGGGCGGCGCGCACGTTGCCCTTGCGCGCCTTCACGCGCATCTTGAGCAGCTGGCGTTCGGCGCGCGCGGCGGCCGCGTCGATCACGCTCTTGCCGCTCTCGCTGAATTCCTTGGCGCCCACGGCCACTTCGCCGAGGCGATTCGCCACGACTTCCGCCATGTACATGTGCTTCTTCACGTCGACGTCGACCACGATCGTGATCTTCGTCACCTTCGGAAAGGCGGCCTGAAGCTTTTCCATGCGCATCTGCGCATACTCTTTGAGCGACTCGATCTTCACGTCGCTATGGCGCATTGTCACTTCGATCGACATTTGGGAACCTCCTGTATTTTTGTTGTTTTTCGTTTTTGCGGAAAAAGTGTCTGCCGGGGCGCGTCCTCTACATGCGGAAGTCGTCGCCGAGATAGACGCGGCGCGCGTTTTCGTCGTTGACGAGATGCTCGCTCGTGCCTTCGCAGAGCAGGCGGCCGTCGTAGACGATGTAGGCGCGGTCCACCACGTTGAGCGTCTCGCGCACGTTGTGGTCGGTGATGATGATGCCAAGGCCCTGCTTCTTGAGCCCGCGCACGATCTCCTGGATGTCGTGCACGGCGAGCGGGTCCACGCCCGCGAACGGCTCGTCGAGCATGAGGATCGCGGGCCGCCGCACGAGCGCGCGCGCGATCTCGAGCTTGCGCCGCTCGCCTCCGGAAAGCGTGTAGGCGGGCTGCCGGGCCACCTTCATGAGGTCGAGCGAGGCGAGCAGCTCCTCGCAGCGCGCCTTGCGCTCGGCGCGGCTCATCTTGAGCGTCTCGAGGATCGCCATCACGTTGTCCCACACGCTCAGCTTGCGGAAGATGCTCGCCTCCTGCGCGAGATAGCCGAGGCCGCGCCGCGCGCGCATGAACACGGGCAGATGCGTGAGATCCTGGCCGCGGAACTTCACCGTGCCGCGATTCGGCTTCACGAGGCCCACGACCATGTAGAACGTCGTCGTCTTGCCCGCGCCGTTCGGCCCGAGCAGCCCCACGACCTCGCCGCAGCGCACCTGCAGCGACATGCCGTTCACGACCGTGCGGTCGCCGTAGATCTTCACGAGGCCTTCCGCCACGAGATCCGGCGGCGCGTCCGCGGCGACCGTGGCGGCCGCCTGCGCCGCCTCGTTCTCGTGGGCCATTTCGGCCATCGCTTTCAGCACGGGATCGTCCATTGGCGTCGCCTCACTCGTCCTTGTTCTTCTTCGCGCCCGGATTGAACAGATCCTTCGGATTGTTCGAGCCCTTCAGCCCCGGCAGCGTGATGACGGATTTCTCCACCGTCGCCAGCCCCGAATCGATCCAGTACGTGATGCGCAGACCGCGCACCTCGCTCGCGTCGCCCGCCGAGCTGCCCGCGTCGCGCAGCCACGCCGGCTGCTCCTCGCTGCCGTAGAGCACGATGCGCGACGCCGCCTTCACGTAGACCGCCTTCGAGCACCAGGCGGACTTGTCGTCGTTGGTGATCGCCACGTTGCCCAGCGCCACCAGCCGCTTCATGTCGTTGGTGCCGTCGAGGAACACGAAGAGCCGCTCGGCGTGCATCTGGTACTGCTCGTCGTCCACGAACACGTTGCGGTCGAAGAGAATCACGCCTTCCTTGCGGTCGTAGTCGGTGCGGTCGGCCGTGATCACCGCCGCGCGGCCCGTGAGCTCCTTGGACTTCGGCGCACGCGCCGAAGCGCGGGAGGGCGCCATCCCTCGCTTCGACGCGGGTGCCTCCGTGACATCGGGCATTGCCGTGACTTCAAGCTTCTTCGGTTTCGGCCGCTCGTCGGGATCGGGGTTGGCGAGATAGTCGGCCTTCTTCTCGGCCTTGGCGCGCGCTTCTTCCGCCTCGGCGACCTGCTCGCGCAGTTTCTGGGCGGCGGCTTCGGCGGCGGCCTTGTCGGCAGCGGCCTTCCTGGCGGCGGCTTCGGCGGCGGCCTTCGCCTCGGCCGCTTTTCTGGCTTCGGCTTCGGCCTTGGCGCGCGCGGCAGCTTCCGCCTCCGCCTTGGCCTTCGCGGCGGCAGCGGCCTTGGCCTCGGCCTCCGCCTTCTCCTTCGCGGCCCGGGCTTCGGCTTGCGCCTTCTCCTTCGCGGCGGCAGCGGCCTTGGCTTCCGCTTCCGCCTTGGCCTTGGCCTCCGCAGCCGCTTTTTCCTCAGCTTCCGCCTTGGCCTTGGCTTCCGCAGCCGCTTTCTCCTTCGCGGCCTTTTCGGCGGCTTCCTTCTCGGCTTTTGCCTTTGCCTCGGCTTCGACCTTGGCGCGCGCGGCAGCTTCCGCTTCCGCCTTGGCTTCTGCCTTTGCCTTGGCTTCCGCTTCTGCCTTTGCCTTGGCTTCCGCGGCGGCTTTCTCCTTCGCGGCCTTTTCGGCGGCTTCCTGTTCGGCCTCGGCCTTTTCGGCGGCGCGGTGCGCGGCCACGCGACGCGCGATCTTCGACCTGCGCGTCGTCGTCGGCTTGCGCAGCATCACGTCGTCCGGGTTCATGAGCTCGGACAAATCGGCCGCCGCGACGGACGTCAAGACCGCCAGCAGGGCGGCGCAGAACATGGTTGCATAACTCTTCACTTCAAAATGCTCCCTCGGTCAAATCCCTTCAAGCCGGTGCGAATCTCCGACTGCGAAAAAATCTTGATGAACTCGCGCTCCAGCGAGAAGTAGATGCCGCGCCCCTTCACCGAGGAGTCGCCATAGACCATCTTCGCGGCGCCTTCCACCCAGCCGCTCTTCGTCTTGCGGTCCACCACGCAGCTTTCTGCATCGAGCGACGCGAAGAGCGAACCATCCTCCTTGAACTGCTCCACGCGGATCTTCTCGCCCCAGATAAAGCCCGTGTCGGGAAAGAGATGCGCGCGCTGGGCCGTGACGCGGCTCTTCACCTGGCCATTCGCGAACGTCTCCAGCGGAATGAGCACGTTCTCGGCCGGCGCCTCAAGCTTCTTCACGCAGTCCGCATACGCGGCGCGCAGGCGCAGCACGTCCGAATCGTCCCCGCGCTCCTCCAGCCACTTCGCGCTGGAGAACGCCGCGGAGGCGACCATCGCCCCAAAGGCCGTTATGTATAAGATCAAAGTCCTCACTGCATCCTCTTTTAAGTTAAAAGTTAAAGGTTAAAAGTTAAAGGTTAGAGGTTAAAGGTTAAAGGTTAAGCGACTCGACACTCCTGCTTTCAACCAATCTCTCTCCTTCAATCTTCACCTTCCACTTCCTCACTTTTAACTTCTACTTTTCAATGTTTAACTTTAACTTTAACTTTAACTTTTAACCTTTAACCTTTAACTTTTAACCTTTAACTTTCAACCTTTAACTTTTAACTTTTAACTTTTAATTTTTAATTTCTAAACCTGCTTCACGACGTCGTGCAGGGCGAGCAGCGTCTGCCAC